>CAZJOY010000090.1:0-15018 GCA_964547705.1 uncultured Methylobacter sp.
CAGCATTGCTTCGGCGTCAATTTGGCCGGAAGTGTCCTCAGGCGGTGCGTAGAAGCCGGGTTTAATACCGCCGGCCGCCAGCCAGTAACGCAGTTTCATATTGTGCGTGCCGACCGGAAAGGTCATTGCCATGTTGAAGGGTTTGCCGGCGCTTTTGTATTTTTCCAGCACCGGTTTTAGCGTATCCGCTTTAATGGGATGCACCGGTTTGCCGTCTTTCATCGGAATCTGCGGCTTCATTTGATTCCAGACATCATTGGAGACGGTAATAAAATCGCCGTTGAGCGTCAGGGTAAAGGCACTGACAATATCGGCTTTGGTGCCATAGCCAATGCTCGCTCCAAAAGGCAGGGTAGCCAGCATGTGCGCGCCGTCCAGTTCACCACTGACCACGCGGTCTAATAACACTTTCCAGTTAGCTTGAGCTTCAACTTGAACGGAAAGCCCTTCATCTTCGAAGTAGCCTTTTTCCAATGCAACCGCCAGAGGCGCCATGTCGGTCAATTTGATGAAGCCGAGTTTGAGGCTTTCTTTTTCCAGTTTTTCAGCTGCAAAGGCACCGCTTGAAAAGGAAAAGGTTGATACCGCAGCCACAGCAATCAGTGCCGTAGCCAGTCTTTTGATCGTAAATCGTCCGGTTTGTTTCATGTTGACCTCAGCAGGTTTGAAAAAAATCAGCAAAAAAAAAGCGTCACCTAACGGAATACACGCTGTATTCAGTCCGGTAGACGCCTTTGTCTGTTTTGGTTCGCCATTGAACCGATGTTTTTTTAGTGCCCCGTCGTTGGAGCTCCTGTATTGATTAAAGCAATCGTTGTGCCAAGAGTTGTAATCGCTTATTTCACGGATTCAAGCTAATGAATATAGGCGGTTATGCTTCGTGTTGGGCTCGGTAAGGTTGTCAGTAATGCATCAATTTTGTGCATTTAGCTACTAATCTGCACCAACTAGGAAGAACCTTCTTGATGGCCCTGCGCTTCCATGTCCTCCAATTCGATATTGAGCGCCTTGGTTGAAAGTAATAGCTCGCATATCGATGCCAGCAACGATAAAACAATGAAAGCCATGCTGAAGCCAAAAGTCATGTTGCCGTAGTATTGCAGCCCGTAGAAAATAAGGCCCATGGCGATTGTACAGCAGATAATTCCGACAACGCCGAACACTTGCATCGCCACAATAAAGCGGATGCGCAGTCTTAAGCTGTCGATCTGTTTTTTGGCGACCGGACTTTGGGTTTTGTTGAACAGGTTATGCTGTTCCCTGATCCGATTGGCAATCGCCAAAAAACGGTTCGAATAGGCTAAGAACAAAACCGAAATGGCTGGAAATAACAGGGCAGGTGTAGTGATGGTAATATCCATGGCTATTTATAGTAGATAGAATTCGTTAGATAAGAAGAGTCAGAACTCGTCCCATTCATCATGATTAGCAAGTTGTAGCTGTAATTTCTTGGTGGAGACCGGTCCGGGGAGTGCCTTTTCTTTTTTTGCGGATGGTAAATGACGATAACTGTTTGAGTTAGCCGCTACTTTAAAGCTGCTTACTGAGATCACCAGGTTTTTCGCTTGATCTTCCAGCAATTCCGCTGCCGAGGCGGCTTGCTCTACCAGCGCAGCGTTTTGTTGGGTGACATCATCCATTTGCGCGATGGCTTGGTTGACCTGTGCGATACCGGAGCTTTGCTCGGAAGAAGCTGAGGTGATTTCAGACATCATATCGGTTACGCCACGGATAGAGCGGACAATCTCTTCCATGGTCAGCCCGGCCTGGGTAACTAGCTTACTGCCCCCTGAGACTTTTTCCACCGAATCACTGATCAATTCTTTGATTTCTCCGGCAGCCGTCGCGGCGCGTTGCGCAAGATTACGTACTTCGACCGCAACAACGGCAAAGCCTCGGCCTTGTTCGCCGGCACGAGCGGCTTCGACGGCAGCGTTAAGAGCCAGGATATTGGTTTGGAACGCGATGTCGTCAATCACCGAAATAATGTCGCCGATCTTTCGTGAAGATTCATTGATTTCATTCATTGTCTCGACCACTTGGCTGACTGCCTTCACGCCTTTGCCGGCAATGTCGGATGCATCAACGGCGAGTTGGTTGGCCTGTTGGGCATTGGCGGCATTATGCTGTACGGCGGAGGTCAGTTCTTCCATACTCGCGGCGGTTTGTTCCAGGCTGGCGGCTTGTTCTTCAGTACGGTGGGATAAGTTGTTGTTACCGGCAGCGATTTCTTTAGAGGCTGTGCTAATAGTGTCGGTAGATTCCTGAATGTTGCCTACCAAGCCTTTGAGGTTTTCTACAATATTATTCATGCCGGCAATAACTTTGCCGAAAGTACCGGAATAGTTTTTGTCGATGGTTTGGGTTAAGTCGCCTTGAGCAAGGGCATCGGCGACATGCAATACATCGTTGAAGCCGACATCACAGGTTTCCATCAGGTGATTGAGATTAGCCAAAATCCCTTTAAACATAAACTCAAATTTATCCGGATCGCTACGCTTTGAGAAATCACCTTGAGCGCCTGCTTCTGCGAGCATTTTGATTTCATTGTTAACTGCGAGAAAGGTCTTTTTGGCATTGCGCATAACCTCAGTAATGATGATGGTCTCCCCCGGCAAAACGTCCATATCAACCGAGAAATCACCTTTTGAATACTGAGAGACGATATTGATCAACTTCCTGTTTATCAGAATACGGGATTGAATTAAATCATTAATTTCATAGGCTATCTTGCTATAAACACCGGGGAACGACGAACTATCAAGCTGCTCTTTGACCCAGCCCTGTGCGTGCTTCTGGGCCATTTCGTCAAGGCTGACAACGAAGAAGTTGATAGAATCCTGCATGGTTTGCATAGAACGCAATAGATCCCCAATCTCATCTTTTTGGTCAGTATCAATATTAGAGCTCAGATTGCCTTGAGCAATGGCTCCTGCCACTTGCTGAACGGTTTTGATTGACCGAATAATGCCGCGGCTGATTATGGCGGTCAATGCGACCGCCGCTGCAACGCTGAAAGCAAAAATACCGATCAGGATGATGCTGTACCAGTGGATCGTGTGTCGAGCTTGTGTTTCATCCGTTGCATTGCGAGCTGTTGCAAATTGCACCACTTTATCAATCGCGAGGCGATGCTGTTCATAGGCATGACGCATTTTTTGCAGGCTGGCCTGTGATCCGTTGCGATCTCCTGACTGGATCGCAGGCAGGAAATGGTGGTCGGCTTCGTTATAAAAATCCTGGGCGGCTTGGTAAGAGGCTTTAAGTAAGGGCGTATCGAGTTCCTGTTCCAAAGCTTGCCCTAACCAATAGCTATGACGGGATTCGTATTCCGCTTTTAGCGCTTGAAAGCGTGTTACCAGGGTGTCGATTTCTGCAGGATCGGCAGTTTGGGTTAATTGCAACGTCACCAGATAGGATTCTATGATGTATTCAGGCGGAGGCAGCACGTCGGCAATAATATCTTTGCCTTGAACGATGCGCTGATAGATCGGGCCATTGACGTTCAGTGTATTCATAGCCGTGAACGTTGCGAAACCAAACAATGAAAAACCGATGACCAAAGTACTTACAATAATCGTAAAACGCATTTTGATAGTTAACTGCCCAGAGTTTTTCAAGCTGTTTAGCATGATGTACACCTATTTATATTTATGATTGGGGTTATTGAGTAGTAACACTTCGACTAGATCAACATATCGGCTGGTCATAAGTTTTTCGCAAGATCATCGCGGCTGGTAATACTAACTATACCAAATCTATGGATATATTAAATATTCAGAGATAATCGGTATTTGGATTACTTCGAATATGAAAAGCTATTGTTATATCAATGAGTAATATTAGTCGTGAGCCGGTAGTTTACTCTTTAACGTAGAGCAAAAAAAAGCGTCACCAAGCAGAATGACTAATGCATTCAGTCTGATAGACGCCTTTGCCAATAAGGTCCGCCATTGAACCTATTTTTAACGCTCCGCCATTGGAACTTCTGTAATGGTAAAAGCAAGCGTTGTGCCAAAAACAACAGAATTGTTGAGTTTCATTTAACGTAGAATCAATGTCTTATAATTTATGCGTGAATCGGTTGATATGGATTTTGGTGTTATCTACTTGATTTTGAATTATTTATTATTCGTAATGTACTTGTCCTATCCAAGCTGCGGTATAAAGTTTTATCAGTCTTGTTCTAGAAGTGTGATACGGTCGTTAGCTATAGATTTGAAATAAAATTGTTTGAATATCTGAAAAAATGCACTTCTTTTGTGCGAGTGCTTGTTGCTTGCACCAATTAAATTCTCTTGATGAGCTACATGAAACGGTTTTGGCAAAGCATATATTTCTTGGGCTAATTATTAATGCACAGATAACGCCATGGTCATGATTGCATGAAAATAGGTATTGCAAGTTCATGTCTCGAATAGCGGTAACCGATCGACTCTATGGTCTGGCATAAAATCTGCCTATATTTAAATAATCATTATCCAGAAGGTAAGTTTTTCGAAAAATATGAATAATATCGGTCAGCTACTCATAATCTGCTTCCTGCTTATTAAAGAAAACGGTTTGGTATGAAAACATTCATCAAGGTAACGGAAATATGGGTACCTATAAAAGATCGTACTCGCTTGGGGTTTAGCGCAGGTCTGTATGGGGCTTTGAATGAATTTCGGGTTGCCAGTGAAAAAGAATCCTTTGCTTTTGATGAAGGTTTACCTGGTAAAGCATGGGCTGCCGGTCATCCTGTCGTGTTAACGGAATTTGATAATTCTTATTTTAAGCGAACAAAATCAGCCAAAAAAGCCGGCTTAACTTGCGGTATTGCGATTCCTGTCTTCTCTGGTGAATTTATAATGGCCGTAGTAGTTTTTTTATGTGGAGATGATCAGCATCATGCAGGTGCGATAGAGGTATGGAGCAACAGCTTGGAGAAAAATACTGAGCTAGCGATTAATGATGGTTATTACGGTACGTTGGCCGCATTTGAAGAAATATCCAGAAAAATGAGTTTTATCAAAGGTTATGGTTTGCCCGGACAGGTATGGGAAACAGGTATGCCTGTGTTGATAGAGGATTTGGGACAAGCATCCGCTTTTGTTAGAAGTTCGGATGCAAGAAAGGCCGGAATAACTACGGCCTTGGGTATTCCTGTGTCAGTTGTTGAAGATAAGGTTTACATCATGACATTTCTGTCGGCTAAAGCTACGCCAATTGCCAAGCGCGTACAGATATGGGCACCGGATCAAAGTGGACAGCGGTTGGTGTGCCAAGCGGGGTACAGTAAGCAAAATGATGAACTGGCGGAAATCTTTGAGACTATCCCGGTGCGTAAAGGCGAGGGTATAGTAGGTAGAGTCTGGTTAACCGGCGTTCCTGCGATTAGAACTAATTCGGAAGTGGCTCTTGTGCAAGGCGGTTTGAGTTCGATGCTGGCAATTCCCGTCATCGACAACGGGAAGTTGAAAGCGGTGGTTAGTTTCCTGTTTTAAGCAATTTTGCCCAAACCGGTGCGCAAAAATGGTTTAAATCCGGTGATCGTTTAGTGACGAATCTCAGTATATAAAGTTATAGCCACTCTGCTGCAATATCGATTAATAAGATGCGTTCCTGGTCCAGTCTAAGCGACAGAGTTTTGCAAAGCGTATCGCTATTGAAATCGCGATAGCGTTCAGAAGTTACCAAGCGGTAACTGTCTTCTGTCGATTCAAGTGCCAACAATTGATAAATATAAGGTCGCCATGCCCAGTTAAAGCCAATTTGAGTGGAGTCTTCAAGCCATTCACCTTCGGTAAAGTTGAAGTTTGATGAGATTTGGTCGCCTTCGTTATTGCATAAATAGAAACGTAAAATGCCGCTATTTTCAAAGGGATGCTCTAACAGTTCGGTGAGGTTGATGCCGGTTTCCAGCGCTTTTTTCAGGGGTTCGATTAAATCCTTAATGTTGGCGATAAACTGTATCTTGTGCTCTTCTTTGGCTAATGTCTTTTTAAGGAAAGTCTTTCTTAGCCAACTGATTTGTTTTTGATAATGCAGCGGATCTTTAAATTCCGCTGTAGCAGGCGAAAACAGATAGCCTTGCATGTATTGAGCACCGCAACTCAAACCAAAATGAAAATCCTCAACGGTTTCCACGCCCTCGCAAACAATGCGGCAGCCGGTGCGTTTCGCCAAACGTGATATCAAATGCACGACATCACTGGCTATACCGCCTTTGGCGGCATTCTGAAATAGCTGCATATCCAACTTGATGATATCGGGTTGTATAGCCATGACCCTTTCCAGCTGGGAAAATCCGGCACCAAAATCATCAATTGCTATTTTCAGACCGTGTTGGCGATACAGGTCGGCAATGGCAACGAGTTTATCCAAATCGCCTTTCGATTCGGTTATTTCAATAATAACGCGGCTTCTATCGACATTGAACTCGTTCAGCATTAGTAGTGTCGGCAATGACGTAAAATCAGCAAGATGGTCGATCCAGGCGGCCGAAATATTGATGGTTAAATAACCGTTGTAGTTCGATTGGCTGAATTGCTCCAAAGCTTGACGTCTGACCTGACGATCCCATGCTATTAGCTGTTCTGCTGCAATATTCGGAGAAGAAAATAATTCGCCGGCCGACACAATCCGGCCATTTGCATCATATTGCCGGGCTAATGCTTCATATCCGATGATAGTGCCGCTGGCAGCGCCGATAATAGGTTGAAAATAAGGGAATAATTCTTTTTCTTGATTCATATCGAGATGATTTATTTTTAAGGCGTTCTGCCACTGAACTTGCATTGCTTGCATTTTTAGCGCTCCGGCGCGGAAGTCTTTATATTGGCCAAAGCAATCGATGTGCCAATATCAAAAGGGGGGGGAACGTAAGGTTTTGTTACCGATTTAAGCGGATTTAACATATTTCCTCTGGGGCATGATTATCTTACTTACCGAATGTAATGCATCGAATTGGTGCGATTTCATCGGTTATGCACCAACTAAGAGATTTCAATAGGGTGAGTAGGCTTTCCAGAGCGTTGATGATAATTAAAACGACATTAATTGCTTGGCATAAAAGCTGCTTTAATTATAAATGGTTATCATACATTCTCAGAACTTACGGTATGTTTAAAAATGGGTAATGATGATAGTGTCGATAAAGGCATTATTGTGTCGGGTTTGTTGTCTTACTGACATTGTTTTATGCGGTTAAGATTGAGGGATGTAATATATTAACAATGCCCTTGGCTTTATTATCGCCATGATTTTTAAATTCGCGTTAAAGAAAGAGTGATAGCGAACATATTATTGAAGCCGCCTGAATTATTATTGCGATGACGTTGCTGTTGAATCACTGGATGTTTTAGGGCAGCAAAGCAGAGGGGAATGTTATTGAATAATTGCGGTAAGCAGAAATCGGGTTAATAGAACGGCAACAATAACGTAACCAAGACAGCGTATAATTTTGCAGTTTGGCCATTGACTGGTGCGTTATGCACCAATCATGAAATTATGGGTTCAGATTGAACCTGAAACACAACTTATCAATCGACATTATGACAACAAAATATACTCCTCTAAAAGATCACGATACGCCTATCAAAGTATTATTTACCGGTTATCTGTGTACGGTTGGTATCGGCTATTTTTTCGCGTTAGTTCAGATATTGTTTACTCACGGCATGGCGGACGGCAAATTCGGCTTGTCGGTTGACGATATTGTTTACAGTTATTACGGTAACCGTTCAGGTACCGTATTGGAGCAGAAACTTAACGGTTCGATGAAGGACAAAGCGCCGGAGCAGGAGCGTTTTAAGATCATGGAATGGGTTAGGGATGGCGCGCTTATTGATGATTATAAGGATGACGGTATTGACAAAATAATTGAGAGCCGTTGTGTGATGTGTCATAACGAAAGCGCAGCCGGCGGTTTACCGGATTTTACCAAGTTTGAGCAACTCAAAGCCTTAACGGCGCAAGACACAGGCGCTACCTTTAGCTCATTAATCCGCGTTTCGCATATTCATTTGTTCGGGATCAGTTTTATTTTTATGTTTGTGGGGCTTATTTTTAGTTTTGCCGAGACTACAACAACGCAATACAAGTGTATTGCAATCGGCATGCCCTATGTGTTTCTGATTGCAGATATATTGTCCTGGTGGCTGACTAAAATTCATCCGATGTTTGCGTGGCTGGTTATTCTTGCCGGTATGGGCATGGCGGTTTCATTTATCTTCATGTGGGCGACTTCTATTTTGGAAATGTGGTTTTTTAAGTCCGTATTCATTGATGGCTTCGGCTCAAGGTATATACAGTGGCGCGATAGTTCGGAAACGTCAATTGCGGATCGAGCATGGTTTTATATTAAGGTGTTAGCGAAGCAGGTTAAGGAGGCCGGGGCGTTTGCAAAAGAACAATGGCTAACACGTGCTTGGCCCATTATTAAAGATTGGTTAAACAAGAGAACATAGTCTGGAATTAAGGACTGCCGCAGTGCAGTTCAAATAACATTACATATCAGGTTAAACCTGATTCTTTATTAACTGCGCTGTTTTTATCGTAATGATAGAAATGGCGCGTCTTCAATTTTCCTGCTATGCCGGGCAATCTCTTCTCTTGCGGTAAAGAGCGGATATAGTGATCTGAAAGTACGCATTGTAAAATGCTGTCTGCTGTTTTCTTAAAAAACCAATTAAAAACACTGAAGTCTGTTTGTTTTGCGGCTGCGATGCAGCCTATAAATTATGTTAGATGGGTTACCGGTTTTTTATTGTATAAGATATTACTCAAGCTACCGATATAGGGCGAATATTGTATTCTGATCCAAAGGCGGTAGAGGTAGGCGCTTAGAGAATTTCTGTCCGTATTGAGTTTATCGGAAGCGTAAGATTTTTAGGCATTCTTCTAAATAGATGTCCAATTTCTTAAGTAGCTAGGGTATGTTGCTGATTTTAATCTTTTATTGATATTGCCTTTATGGAAATTTAAGAGGCGGTTAAGGATACTGTCATTGCGATGGCCGGGTTAGCTCGTCAACATGGAGAGAGGGTCATCACATCCTCATCAGATATTTTTATTGAACAACGTCTGGTTGTATTTAATTTAAATATATTCATGGAGTAATAACAATGAAACAATTTAATAAAAAAATATTAGCTACAAGTATTCTTATTGCATTGGGTTCGGTTTCCAGTGCATGGGCGGACCCTGCGACTCAAAATACCGATAGCTTTAACCGCACCTTTACTGATAACAGTGCTCAGAATACTGATAACTCTGACCGCTCAACTACGGATATTAGTACTAACACTTCCGATAGTTCTAACCGCTCCACTACCAATACCAGCACTAGTACTGCCGATAATTCTAACAGTTCTACTACGGATACCAATACTAGCACTTCCGATAGTTCTAACCGTTCTACGACCAATACTAGTACCAATACCGCCGATAATTCTAACAGTTCTACCACAGACAACAGCATTCAAGCGTCTGACAGCTCTAACCGTAGTGTTGCAACCACAACCACAACTACGGCGACAGCGACAGCAACCGATGCTGCGGCTAATAACGGTAGTACTGCTAGTTCAGACCGTTCCAGTGCTACTGGAGCCGATGCAGTTGCCAATAACGGCAGTACTGCTACATCGGATCGTTCAGATAATTCTGACCGCAGTTACGCTACTGGAACCGATGCGGTAGCCAATAACGGCGGTACTGCTACATCGGATCGTTCAGATAATTCTGACCACAGTTACGCTACTGGAACCGATGCGGTAGCCAATAACGGCAGTACTGCTACTTCAGACCGTTCCGATCACAGCCTGGCTGCTGCAACAGCTCAAGGTTCTGCTGCGGCTAATAACGGCAGCACTGCATCTGCAACTACCGACAATAGTCAAGCCTATGCAAATGGGCTGGGATCGGCTGCGGCTAATGGCGGCGGTAGTGCAACTACGAACAACACCGATAGTTCCGATAATAGTACATTGACAGCGTCCGGAATCGCTTCCGCGGTTTCAAAGAGCGGCAATATTACTACCGATTACAAAGTGAATAATTCATCTTTGTCAGGTGTTGTAACCGGTGCAGCAGTTAGCTTCGGCAGTTCCGTGCCTAGGAATTCAACGGCTTATACAGCCAACAACAATCTGGACAATGCTTTCAATGGCAGTGCAGGTATTAACCAAACTGTACAAAACTTGGGCCATAATTCTTTGGCGCAGCAACAAGTATCTTTCCAAGGCAACGTGAATGTTAATCAACCATCAGTAGCTCCTTAAGCTTTCATGAAGTTAACACGTTTGTAGTTGATGATTTTTGCCGGTGAGTTATTTCTCACCGGCGTTTAACTGCATATCATCATAGGAAAGGAGAATGCTGTGGGAACGATTTTAAAGAGCGGTTTGCTAACTTTGCTTGTCGTTATCATGCAAAGTCAGGCGGCAAAAGCTGATCTTGCTCAAGATCAGGACAAGTTGGTTTTTTCTTCGGCCGAAACAGTGTTGCCGGATGAGTTGGACACCATGCGGGGCCGTGAAGGCGTCGATATAACAACCCTCAATAACATGAATGTCCGGGCCACGCTCAGCGGCAATCAAGCAAACAATAATGCCACCGGTTACAACATTATCGATCATGGTGCGTTTACGCAGGCCAGCGGCATTACCAGCGTTATTCAAAACAGCGGTAACAACGTCATCATCCAGGATTCGACTATCGTAAATGTCACCATTATCCCTTGATAATCTTCTACTTGGTGAGGCGCCAACATGATGCGATTTTTTATTAAATGCATTGTTCTGCTGCTGCCCGCATTTTGTAGCAGTGCGGGCACGCTGAACTTTAATGGTATAGCCGGCGCCGGTAACTATAACGTTGCTGTGACGAGTTATTTGGAGCGGCGGTTCAAAACCGTATACAAACAACAGTACGATTTTAGTTGCGGTTCCGCGACGTTGGCCAGTCTGCTGACCTATCACTATGACGATGTCGTGGATGAGCAAAGTGTATTCATTGATATGTATCAAAATGGCGATCAGCAAAAAATCCAACAACAAGGTTTCTCGCTATTGGATATAAAACTTTACCTGGAAAGACGCGGATACCGTTCCGATGGTTTCAAGATCAATTTAAATCAATTGATTGCTGCGAATGTACCGGCAATTACGATTATCAATAATAACGGCTACCTGCATTTCGTAATTATTAAAGGCGCTAATGAGGAGGAAGTCCTGGTCGGCGATCCGGCTGTAGGCGTCAAGGCGATGCCTCGCGATGAGTTTGAAGCAATGCGGGAAAACCGCATTTTATTTTTAATCCATGACAAGCAGGATGTAGCGGCGAGACATTTTCAAGATCGGCAAGAGTGGGCGCTTCGCGTCAAAGCGCCGTTAGGCTCAGCTGTCGACCGGTCCAGTTTAGGCCAATTCAATATGTTGCAACCCGGACGTTGGGATTTTTAACTAAGCGGAGTGTTTAGAGTGAAAGCATATACATTTTCTATTTGCGGAAAGCTCATAAGGGCAGGGCTCTGTATGGCGGCTTTGAGCGGGTTTGGTTGTCAGGTATGCGCGGATGAAATCTCAACTATTTCCTCTCAACAATTTGGCGGCTGGGACCGTGTGTCCGACAATGAGTTGGATCGACTCAGGGGCGGGTTTGTGCTTTCAAACGGAGTCAGCGTTGATTTCAATTTAGATAGGATCACTTCTTTGAATGGCGCAGTCGTGTCGTCCTCTTTTTTCCAAACGCCGGGCAATCTCTCACTATTCCAGAACGGAGCATTGAATCAAGCTTCGGAACTGTCAAGATCGGCGGGTTTGGGCTCTATTATTCAGAATAACCTGGATAACCAAAGTATCAGTACGATTAATAGTATTAATATAACCGTCAGCCACTTAAATAATTTTGATTTGAATAATAGCGGTATGGTTTTTAATAATCTTATGTTGCCCAATATACATTAACTGCGGCACTAATAGTTCATCTAGGTATTTATACTAATTGTCCGGATTAGCTTAATAACTTATAACATTAGCGGCTGGCTTATTTGTTTGCGCATATCTGTTTTTATTGGGGTTTTTATTTATATAGAGTCCAGCTAATAAAAAAGTATATTCAAAAACAGTTAACGAGCTTTTCATGCTTATTAATTGCGCAGTTAAATTCCATCTCAAATAATAACATAGGGAATTTAATTGCTATTAGTTTAATATCTTAAAAATGGAAATAAAATAATATGAAGATGAAATTCTGGAACCGGAAATTTCTTCTATTCAGGTTTGTAAATGGGGTTATTTATATTTGTTGTGTTTTTTTTGTAAACAGTAGTTATGCAGCATCAGGCAAGCAAAACGATTCGGCGGCACAATATAAAGCTGAGTTGAGCAGCTTGCCTGCTCAAACGAAACTTATGCCCTCTGGGTATAAAAAACTGCTCGCTGAGCAGCAAAAAGAATTTCAAATACAACGACAGATCATCGCTGAGCAGGGTAAAGAACTGGAGCAACTGAGATTACGTCTTGATGCTTTAGTAAATCAGGCAGCGGAGAATAAACAGCTACCCGTCAAGCAAACTCTCAACAAACCTCAAATCGTTTCGGCAAAAAATGACAATGAGCCGTCGATATCGTCTAATAAGCTTCCATCCAAACCTGTTGGACAGGCGCCTCCGGGAACCGCGGAAAAACCAAGGCCGCCGGAAATCCCCAGACTAAGCGACACCGTAGGCGGTGTGTTAACCAGAAAAGGCAATATTGTGGCTGAGCCGTCGCTCTACTATGCCTATACCAGTAATGACCGGGTATTTCTTGATGCATTTACATTCCTTCCTGCTATTGCCATTGGCCTTATTGATCTTCGCTCAGTCAAACGGCACAGCTTTATAGGCACGCTGGGAGCTCGTTACGGAGTAAGCGATCGTTTGGAATTAGAGTTCAGGCTTCCTTATGTATATCGTGATGATACCCAACGTTCACGACCGGTTAGTATTGGGGCCGGCGCCGATGAAACGTTTAATGCAAGCGGAAACGATATTGGCGATCTTGAGTTCGCCGGTCGTTATCAGCTCAATAGCGGCACCGGGGGCTGGCCGATTTTTGTCGGTAATATCGTGGCAACGGCCCCGACAGGGAAAAGTCCTTTTGATATTCGTTATGTGCAAGCCCAAGGCGTTCCGGGTGCAACATTTCCGACCGAATTGCCGACCGGTGCCGGATACTTCAGTTTCCAACCCAGTATTACAGCGCTTTACCCAACGGACCCGGCGGTCTTTTTCAGTAATCTTAGCTATAGCTATAATGCGGAAACCAGTACCAGCGTAGGTAAGATTAATCCGGGAGGTGCTGTCGGATTAAGTTTTGGCATGGGCTTCGGCATCAATGAGCGATCGTCGTATAGTTTGGGATACTCTCATAAACATGTTTTTAATTCTCAAATTAATGGCGAAACAATTCAAGGAAGTATGCTGGATATTGGGCAGCTTTTAATCGGTTATTCGTTTAAATACTCGCCGAGAACTACCTTTAATTTATCTTTAGGCATAGGAACAACGACCGATGCGCAAGACGTTACCCTCAACTTCAGGGTGCCGATGACTTTTGGTTTGTTCGATAGTTAGGGGATTTTTATTACGGCGGCTGATCAACTCTGTTACTTGTAGGGCGTGCCGTGCGCGCCTTATAGCCTTATCTGGAGGCGCGCACGGCACGCTCTACGACTGCTGCCATTTACTGCTTTAAATCCCTCTAATCCGAGTTCCATTATCAAACATAACTCAGCTACTTAAGAAGTTCAGCCATCGCGATAATGTTTTTCGCCATTTCGCCGATGGCAATATTCCTGTCCATCGCCAGTTTTCTGAGGGTGTGATAAGCATCATCTTCGGTAAAGCCGCGGGCTTTAATCAAGATGCCTTTTGCCCGATCTATCAGTTTTCTCTCCTCAAGCTTGGATTTTGTTTTTTCCAGTTCGGTTTTAAGCCGTTGCTGTTCCTTAAATCGTGCCACCGCGATAGCGATAATGCTGTTAATGCGGTTGGTTTCCAGGCCGTTGACCACATAAGCGCTGACTCCGGCCTTAACAATTTGATTGATAGTGTCGGTGGTTTCATCGGCAGCAAAAATTATGATGGGCAGCGTCTGATGCTGGTTAATATATTGAATGTCTTGGAAATATTTTTTAGGACTGTCGATATTAAAAATGACAATGTCCGTGTCGCTGTCAGCAATCAAAGCTTGAATACTCGATTTTGATTTTGCTGTATTGATGACCGAATAGCTTTGCGTAACCAGTATGTTTTCCAATAACTGGTCGGCCGTTTCATCTTCAATAAGTAATATGTTTAAAGCGTTCATTCTCAAATAATTAGCACAAACTACGCCATTTATAGAGTCCTGCCTTCAGTCGCTCTTATAGACGAAGAGCTAGGGGCAAAATTTGGTAAAGGTGACCGGCTGGTCGGGCCCTACAACGCCCCTCTTTAGTAAGGTAAGGTAGGGTACACTGTGCGCACTATTTTCAAACTGTTCTATTTGTCAGTCGTTCCAAAAGGTACGCACAGCGTACCCTACCTAAATATGTTGCACGATTAACGAGCATTATTTTTTTCCGTGCACCACCTTGGCTCATCGAAATATTCGATTTGCGGGGTAATGGTCCTGCAAACCATGAAAATTAGAGACTTGTTCAATGTGGCACAGGCATTGCTCTACAACCTCAAACAACAAACATCGTTACCGAGGTTGTATATGAGCGTGAAACAAACATTGGTTGTCATTGGCAACGGCATGGTCGGGCAGCATTTTTTGGCGAGTCTGGTCGAAAGCACTATTAAAGAGCAGTATCAAATTATTACTTTTTGCGAAGAACCCAGAGCAGCCTATGATCGGGTGCATCTGTCGGCGTTTTTCACCGGCACAACGGCGCAGGAGTTGTCTTTAGTCGAAGACGGCTTTTTTGAGCAACATAACATTACCATTCACCTGGGCGATAAAGCCGCAAGCATCGACAGGGCCGCTAAAACCGTCACCTCGGCAA
>CAZJOY010000091.1:0-14906 GCA_964547705.1 uncultured Methylobacter sp.
ATTGCGTAACGTCAAGCAGTTCAGCAGCTAGCTTGTTGTATAAAAAATACTCTAGAAGCGCCAAGCCCAACGTTATGGTAATAAAAATAATAGCAATCCATTTTAGGATTTGCCCGCTTAACGCTCTTTTTGCCACAAGTGATCCTGAAAAAATTACGATAGCAATAGAAAACAAGCTTTAACGAAGATAATGAGGCGTTTCTTGTTAAATGTCAGCTGAAATATTCGTGCTGGGGATAAAGGACAACGCATTGAGCAAATAAATTGGACATTTTAAGGATCAAAATAAAAAAGGCTACTATACTTTTGCGAGTAAACAATTTTTGTGATGGTTAATTGCAAGCCACGACTGTATGTAGAGTAGCGCAGGAGCAATTGCCGCCGAGAGCATTGCAATGGTTGGTCGCATTATTCATCACGTTTTTCAAGGGTTAGTTAATGAGTTGGTTTGGTAAGAAACAGAGCGCGGTTCTTGGTATTGATATCAGTACGGCGGCCATAAAGTTACTCGAGTTGAGTAAAGTTGGTGCGCGTTATCGGGTCGAAAGTTATGCCGTTTCGCCTTTGCCCCAAGATGCTGTCGTTGATAAAAATATAGCCAACATTGAAGTGATCGCTGACGCCATAAAGATAGCGTTAAAACAATCAGGGACAAAGCTAAAGCAAGCGTCTGTCGCTGTCGCCGGATCTTCGGTTATGACCAAGATTATACCTATGCCTGCTTCATTAACGGATGATGAAATGGAAGAGCAGATTATGGTTGAAGCGGATCAGTATGTACCTTATTCGCTCGATGAAGTGAATTTCGATTTTGAAGTCCAGGGTGAAAATGAAAATAATCCTGAAATGGTTAATGTCCTGCTTGCTGCATCAAGAAAAGAAATTATTGACGATCGTGTGGAAGTGTTGGCAAAGGCCGGCTTAAAAGCCAAAATTGTAGATGTTGAAGCCTTCGCGATGGAAAATGCCTTTACCTTATTGATTGATCAATTGCCGGATGCTGTAGGAGGGCAGACGGTTGCCATTGTCGACATCGGGGCAACGATGACCTCTCTAAATGTTATTTATAATTCCCGTACCGTATACACAAGAGAGCAAGGCTTTGGCGGTAAGCAGTTAACTGAAGAGATTCAGCGCCGCTACGGATTAACCTATGAAGAAGCCGGCTTGGCAAAAAAGTTGGGTGGGCTTCCAGATAATTATACCGTTGATGTGCTTGAGCCATTTAAACGGGCGATGGTTCAGCAAATTCAAAGATCGATACAGTTTTTTGTTTCATCAAGTGCGAATAGACGTATCGATAGTCTTATTCTGGCAGGTGGTTGTGCATCAATACTCGGCATAGACAAATTGGTCCAACAAGCTATAGGCGTGCCTACTGTTATAGCAAATCCTTTTATCAATATGGCTTTATCCAGCAAAGTGAAACCTCAGTCATTGAGCAACGATGCTTCCGCAATGATGATTGCATGCGGACTGGCATTGAGGAGCTTTGACTAATGGCGAAAATCAATTTATTACCTTGGCGCGAAGAACTGCGGGCGCAGAAAAAGCAGGACTTTATAAATGCTATTGGTGTGGCTGTTGTGATCACGGCAATTATCTTTGCCGGGGTTCACATGTATATTGAGGGCCTTAAAGCGTATCAGGAGCAAAGAAACAAAATAATACAGGACGAAATAGCCTTATTGGACATAAAAATTGCCAAAATAAAAACTATTGAAGAACAAAAAAACAAGTTGCTGACCAAAATAGATGTGATTCAGAAACTGCAGGAAAGTCGTCCTGAGATTGTGCATTTGTTTGATGAGCTTCCCAGAGTTACACCTGATGGTGTTTTTCTGACGAAATTCATTCAGAAAGGCGCAGATTTGAACTTTGAGGGTAAATCACAATCAAACGCTCGCGTTTCCGCCTTCATGAGAGCTATTGAAGCCTCAGCTTGGTTGAAAGTTCCAACGCTTGATGTGATTCAGTCAACGAGCAAAACTAGTCCTGAGCCGTTAAGTGATTTCACAATGCATGCCAAGCAGGGTAATCAAAATGCGCAAGCGCCGGCTGGAGGGAAGTGATGAACTTATCGGAAATTAATTGGGATCCTAATGAGGCGGGAACTTGGCCTCTACCTATTAAAGCAGCAACAATTTCAGTTATATGTCTCTTAATCTTTGGCGCCGGTATTTACGTTGACACTCTTGACCAGTTGGCGGCGTTGGACGCTTCTGAGAAGAGAGAGCTTGAGTTAAAGGAGTCATTTGAGACAAAACAAAAGAAATCCATCAATCTTCCTGATTACCAAGAGCAGTTGGAGCAAATTGAAACGGAACTGGAGGATATGATTCGCCAAATGCCTACAGAGGAAGAGGTCGCAAGCCTGCTAATCGATATTTCTCAGACAGGGTTAGCCAGTGGTTTGGAGTTCAGGTTATTTAAACCTGGAGCTCCTGTTCGTAAGGATTTCTATTCAGAGTTGCCAATTAGTATTGAGGTTATTGGAAAATATGAAGAGCTGGGGTTGTTTGTAAGTGGTCTAGCCTCATTGCCGCGAATTGTTACCGTACATGACGTAAATATTGTTCCAGAAGGTAAAGAAACTAAAGGTGGGGCAATGAAAATGGATGCGATGGTAAAGACCTATAACGAAAGTGTTGATGGAGCAGCGCCTACGGTCAAAAAGAAAAGAGGGCAGAAGTGATGGAATATAATAAATTACTGCTGTTCCGGCAATCGTTCTTGGCGTTGCCCCATCTTTTTCAAAGATGGGATCACCGTTGTTCTAACGATATGGTTGCACTTCGCGAAGGACTGAAGTCATATCGACCGCATTCATACAGCCATAAAATGAATAATTTGACGCTAAGCGCCACACGGGTAAGTTGCTTGGTTTTTATGATGTTATTAGCAGGTTGTGGCAATGATGATTTTTCAGATTTAAATCGTTATATTTCAGAAGTTAAAGCGAGGCCCAAGGAAGCTATTAAACCTTTGCCTGAGATCAAGGTGATTGAACCTTTTATGTTTAAGCCGGAAGGTCTACGTGATCCATTTAAGCCACTGGAGCAGCCTGAACAGTCTGAAGGCGTTGATGTCTCAGCGGGTAGTGGAATAAAACCGGATACCACTCGGCGCAAAGAAGAATTGGAGGCATTTCCTTTGGATGGTTTAAGGATGGTAGGTACAGTAGACATGAAGTCGAGTCTGTGGGGCTTAGTAAAAGCGAGCGACAGCACAATTTATCGTGTCAAGGTTGGGAATTACATGGGTAAAAATTACGGAAAGATTATACGGATAGTCAGCGATAAAATTGAATTGATGGAAATAGTTCCTGATAAACCGGGAACGTGGCGTGAACAACCCGCTTCAATAGCATTGACAGAGTGATTTTGAGGATAAAAAATGAATAAAAAACAAGGCAGTGTTATGGTGAATACCCTCAAGGTACAAGATAAAACGTGGCGGCCACTATGCGCGCACATTGGGTTAAGTCTATTCTTATTTATCTTCCAAATTGCATCCGTTAGCGCTAGCGAGCTGGCGCTAACGGGCATAGACTTTGCGGTACAGTCAGGCGACAAATTACAAATTGAAATGGTAATGACGGGCCCCGCTATTACCCCTCAAATATTTAAGACCGATAACCCCGCGCGAATTGCGTTGGATTTTCCCGGCGTAAAAAGCGCACTGGAAAAAAAAATGTACCCTATTAATCAAGGGGCTGCGAGTAGTGTTTATGTGGTTGAGGCTTCCGGCAGGGTTCGTGTTGTCGTTAACTTGATTGAATCAATACCGTTTGAAACAAAGATAGCCGGTAATAAGGTGTTGCTGACTTTGAATCGAGCAAAGGCAATAACTCCCCCTACAGCCCCTGTCGCGGCGAAGGCAGCGCCGCCTGTCGCAACAAAGTCAGCTAATGCGATGGCTGCTGCATTAATACCTGCGCAAAATATTAGTGGTTTTGATTTCAAACGCGGTGATAAAGGTGAAGGGCGTATATTGGTTTCCTTGGCCAACCCTAATACTATTGTTAATTCTAAGGAACAAGGTGGGAAAGTCGTCATAAGCTTTTTAAATACCCAGTTGCCGGAAAGTTTGGCTAAACGGTTGGATGTTTCTGAGTTTGCAACGCCTGTTAAGTTTATTGATACTGTCTCGTCCGATCAGCAAACTACGATGACTGTGACGATGCAGAACGCTCTTTATGATTATTCCGTGTTTCAGGTGGATGGGCTGTTGACTGTTGAGTTTCGCCCTTTAACTAACGAAGAGAAGGATGCGTTGGAGAGAGCACGAACTAAATATACTGGCGATAGGTTGTCTTTAAACTTTCAGGAAATTGAAATACGTAGCGTTATAGCCATTCTGGCCGAGTTCACCGGACAAAATGTAGTTGCCGGTGATGATGTGACAGGCACGATTACATTAAAATTAGATGATGTGCCTTGGGATGAAGCATTAGACTTTATTATGATGACCAAAGATCTAGGCAAATACGAGACCGGCAATGTTACGTTGATTTCTCCATTGGATAAAATTAAAGACTACAAGAAGAAACAACAGGAAACAGAGGCTGTAGTTGAGCAATTAGATCCGTTGGTAACTGAGTATATAAAAATCAATTACGCTAAGGCTCAGGACTTTAGTAATCTGCTGAATGGTAGGTCTAGCGGTGTTTTTGGTACTTGTGGAGTGACTGGAACAACTGGAGCGGCTGGAGCAACTTCATCCACTGGGGCGTCAGATTCACCCAGTAGTTTATCGTCAGCTCCCGCTACTGGGGGGCAACCAAGTCAAAGGACAGGAGCAAGTAGCGAACAATCAAATAATGATAAGTCTGGTTTGCTGTCTACACGAGGCTCGGTCGTTGTCGATGCCAGAACGAATACCTTGATTGTGCGTGAGACAGCAAAACGCTTGGATGATGTAAAGAAATTGGTGCGTAAACTCGATGTTCCCGTACGTCAGGTGATGATTGAGGCGCGGGTTGTTATTGCAGATGATAATTTTGCAGAGAATTTAGGTGTCAAGTTTGGGGTAGCGAAATCCGCGAGTATCGGTTCTAATAAAGTATTTGGTATTGGCGGTGGAGGGACGCAAAGTAACACTAGTCCTGATGCGAGTGGCAATACAGGCACTTTAAATGACTCGTTGTTTGATTTGGGTGCAGGGGTGATATCGGGTACTCCTCCAGGCGCGTTGGGAATGACGCTTGCTAGAGGTGCTGATTATGTTTTGAATCTTGAGCTTCAGGCATTACAAGCAGAAGGGAAAAGCGAAACGCTCTCTAACCCTAGAGTAATGACCATGGATCGTTGTACTGCGGTTATGACATCGGGTATCCAATTGCCAGTAACAACACCTTCATCAGGTCTTACCCCTCCCACCACCACTTATATAGATGCTGTGCTCGAATTAAACACAACACCGCAGATTACTCCGAATGGCTCGGTAATCATGAATTTGCTGGTAAAAAAAGATGCTCCGGATTTTTCAAATCCTTCAGCATCGGGTAATTTTCCGATCAATAAAAAACAGATTAGAACCTCTATACTTGTTGAAGATGGAGAGACGATCGTTTTAGGCGGAGTTTATGAGGGGCTCGAATCTAATAATAAGAAGAAAATCCCATTTTTTGCCGATTTGCCAGGCATTGGCTTCTTATTTACCAACTCAACAGTGAATAAGACTAAAAGTGAATTGTTAATTTTTGTCACCCCAAAAATCATAAAAGATAATATAGCTAACGATTGATTACTTCTACTTGGAGCAAAAAGGGAGGATAATGCCTCCCTTTTTTAATAGATTAACCCTCAAATAAGATAGGTCATGACGCGATCAGAGAATATATATTTAGTTGGCCTCATGGGTGCTGGAAAAACTACGATAGGACGGCAGTTAGCTAGAGCGCTTAAGTTGCCTTTTTATGATAGTGATAAAGCGATTGAGGAAAGAACAGGCGTAGATATTCCAACCATATTCGAGTTCGAAGGGGAAGAAGGATTTAGGGATAGAGAACAAAAAATGATTCAGCAATTGACACAAATGGAGGGTATCGTGCTGGCTACCGGTGGTGGCGCGGTTTTGCGCGAAGAAAATCGCAAATTGCTGAAAGAAAATGGTTTTATTGTTTATCTGCAATGTTCAGTAGAAAGGATTTTGGAACGGACGCGTAGAGATACACAACGTCCATTATTAAAAACCGATAACCCGCGAGATCGGATAGAAACTCTATTCGCACAGCGTGAGCCGCTGTACTTGTCTTGTGCAGACTTTAAAATTGATACCGGTGTTATGCAAAGCAAAGAAGTTGTTAGCCATATTTTAGAAAAATATAATTCAATTAACCGTTAATAAATAAACCTATGTAAGGGCGAGTTAGCACAGCATAGTTCGGCCTACAAGTACTAAGAAATATGAAAAAATTACAGGTTGAATTAGGTGATCGTAGTTACCCGATCTATATAGGCTCTGATTTATTGAGCCAGTCTGAATTGTTCACAAAGCATATAAAGTCCAAGCAGATTGTTGTGGTTACCAATGAAACCATTGCTCCCCTATATCTAAATGCAGTTTTAAAAAACTTGCAGGGCTATACGGTCGAAACAGTGATACTGCCCGATGGCGAACAATTCAAGACTTTAGACTCTGTAACTAAAATCTTTGATAAATTGCTAGCTTGCAAATTTAGCCGTAACGCCACTTTAATTGCTCTAGGCGGTGGTGTTATAGGTGACATGGGCGGTTTTGCAGCAGCTTGTTACCAACGCGGTATTTCTTTTTTGCAAATACCTACGACATTGCTCGCCCAAGTCGACTCTTCGGTAGGAGGGAAAACCGGTGTCAATCATCCGTTGGGTAAAAACATGATTGGTGCTTTTTATCAGCCGCAGTGTGTTATTGCCGATGCCGATGTTTTGGATACTCTGGACGACCATCAATTATCAGCCGGTCTGGCCGAAGTAATTAAATATGGCCTGATCAGAGATGCTGAGTTCTTTGATTGGCTAGAAAACAATATCGATGCATTACTGGCCCGAGATAAGAAGGCACTAGCTTATGCGATAGAACGGTCATGTATCAATAAGGCTGAAATTGTTGCCGAAGATGAAACGGAAACCGGTGTCAGGGCAACATTAAATTTAGGACATACGTTTGGGCATGCGATAGAAACCGGTACCGGTTACGGTAAATACTTACATGGTGAAGCAGTAGCGATCGGTACCTGTCAGGCAGCCGATCTTTCCAAAAGAAAAGGCTGGCTGAATGAGGACGATGTCGCGCGAATTATTACGCTATTCAAAAAAGCTAAACTGCCGGTAATGCCGCCGGAACAAATTGATTCAGATCGGTTTTTAGAATTAATGGCGGTGGACAAAAAGAATGTAGACGGTCAAATAAGACTGATTCTGTTACAAAAAATCGGCATGGCAACCTTGCCTGTAGATGTAGACCGAGACCTATTGGAGATGACACTTAAAACCTATGGTAGAAGATGATACTTTTACTTATCATGTGAAACAGCAGTCGGCCGATCAGATAAATAAAACAACTGCTCAATCTTTGATAACGAAGGAACGAACACAGAAGCTTGATCTATTAATTCATTTGCTTTCGAACCTGGCTCAAGCCCTTGTTGTCTGCGGTCCGGAAGGCATCGGCAAAACAACATTGCTTAAAATTTTGCAGGAGCGTAAGACTGAATCATGGCGTTATTGTGTTATGCAGGGCAATGCTTTCATAAGCTTTGAGGCGGTTCAGGAGCAGTTGATTAAGGCCCAATCCGTTCAATCGTTATCAACGGCTCCGGGACGGCATACAGGCCAATATAAACAAATCGTATTAATTATTGATAATGCGGGCGAATTGGTTCCCGGCCTGATCTCGGCAATTATTCAATATGCAGCGGCAAATCCTGTTTTAAGAGTGATTTTTGCTTTGACGCATGATGAATTGCAGGTGAAGAGCGGCTCGGATCGAGCGATTGATGACTGCCATATCGTTGAAATCCCATCCTTGTCAGAAAAACAGTGCGGTGACTTTTTACAGCATTTGTCAACAAAACCTTATGCAAACTTGTCGTTTAAAGCAATTAACGACAATATGATAGCGCATATTTATCGGGAGACTCACGGGGTTCCGGGAAGGATTATCGCCGAGGTGTCCGGGGTATCTTCTGGTGGCGCTAAGAAGCAAGTTGGAAAATTGAAATGGATACTTGTCTTTGCCGTTGCATCTGCAATTGCTATAGCATTAGGTATTCAATGGTTTATATCGTCGGCAACCGCTCCAGGCATTGCTCTACCGCCTGCGTCCATGCAGTCATCAAAAAGTAATGATAAACAAATCATAGCGCCTACTGCTGTTGAACATAAAGAGGACAATATCAAAGCTGTCTCTCCTCAGCCAGAGTCACAGATAATGCTCACGCTGCCGCCGGCACAGCCAATTATCCAACAGCAACCAGTACAGGCAAATGAAGGGAATAAAGCGATAGAGCCTTCAGTTGGTGTCAACCTAGACAACAAGAACGATCAACACACTGTCGCCCTTTCGGAAAAACCTGAAACAGCAAGCTTGGTTGGTGATAAACAGCTAGGAATTGATGGGCTTCATCCCTCAATAGCACCAGTGCAGGTATCAGAACAGCCTATACCGCCTGGGGGAGTTCAAGAAAAACCGAAGCAGGCGGAGCTAAATAAAAAGGTTAATGTAGTCGCACCGGCTAGCGCTCAGGATTTGGAAACTAAAGCTCAACCTGAGCCAGCAAGTACAGCTGAGGTTGGTCAGAAACAGAACAAGAAGCAATCTGAGGTTATACAACTAAAAACGGCTGATCAACTCTGGGCTGCACGAGAAAAACTAAAACAAGAGGAATTGAAGAAGACGGCTACGGCTAATAGTATGGAGCCGTTTACGCCCAATAAATTGGAGACAATCCAGATACCGCAAAAGCCCGTAGAAATTGCAGCTATTCCGGAAGGACAAGTGACAGGAACAGTGGTCCCTCAGAAAGTGGAAGCTGAAGTATTACCACTGACCGAAACAACGGGCAATTTTACGTTACAGCTTATGGTGTTATCAAAGCAATCGTCTGCGGACGATATGGTTAAAAAATATCCCGCGTTTGAACCGGATATTAGAGTCATTAGAACAATAGCCAAAGGCAAAGAGAAATTTATTTTAGAGTATGGATCATACCCTGATGCCATATCAGCAAATAAAGCCAAGGAATCCTTGCCTTTCGAATTTCGCAGAGCATTAGTCAGAAAAATCGCTCGGTAAAAACGTTATATCCACAGTGGGCTTATGTTGCCCTGGCGCTAAAACACCATAAAATATTAAATCGGAACAATTAAATTCATGACAGTATTAAAAAACGATACCTTTATTAGAGCGCTGTTAAAACAACCTGTGGAATACACACCGATTTGGATGATGCGCCAAGCAGGTCGTTATCTGCCCGAATATCGTAAAGTCAGGGAGCAGGCAGGCAGTTTTTTAGATTTGTGTACTAATCCTGAATTGGCTTGTGAAGTCACTTTGCAGCCGTTGCGGCGCTTTAATTTTGATGCGGCTATTCTGTTTTCGGACATATTGACCATACCCGATGCAATGGGATTAGGACTTTATTTTACCGAAGGCGAGGGGCCTAAATTTACCCATCCGGTAAGAACGGCAGCAGATGTGAATAAATTGCCGATTCCCGACCCTGAAACAGATCTGCGTTATGTTGTTGACGCAGTGCGGTTAATAAGGAAAAACCTGCAAGGCAGCGTCCCGTTGATCGGTTTTTCCGGCAGCCCCTGGACGCTGGCAACCTATATGGTTGAAGGCGGCAGCAGCAAGAGCTTTCAAAAAGTCAAAAGCATGATGTATGAGCAGCCCAAGTTGATGCATGCGATGCTGGATAAGTTGGCGCAGTCAGTCGCAACCTATTTGAACGCCCAAATTGAAGCGGGCGCTCAGGCGGTGATGTTGTTCGATACCTGGGGAGGCATGTTAACAACTGAAGACTATACCGAGTTTTCTTTATATTATGCCAAGCAAGTCAGAGCCTTACTTAAAACCAATGTCGACGGTCAGCAGATTCCAACTATCTTGTTTACTAAAGGCGGCGGGCTTTGGCTGGAAGCCATGGCCGATTCCGGTTACGATGCTCTCGGGTTGGATTGGCAAACCGATATACAACAGGCCCGTGCCAGAGTAGGGCATCAAGTCTCCTTGCAGGGCAATATGGATCCGGTTGCGCTGTATGCGAATCCCGAGATTATCACCGAGAAAGTAAAAACTATCTTAGGTAAATATGGTCCCGGTTCAGGCCATGTATTCAATTTAGGACATGGTATTTTACCGGATATGAATCCCGATCATGTTAAAGCGATGGTTGATGCCGTACATGAGCATAGCCGGGCTTATCATCTTTAATCAAATCAATAAAGAGGTTACGACTATGAGAATATCGAAAACTTTTTTGGCAGTCAGTTTACTCGTCGTGAATGCAGTAGTTGTTGCTGAGAGCAAGCCTATCAATATCGTAGTTCATAGAAGTCCGACCTGTACTTGTTGCGGCAAGTGGATAGAGCATCTGAAAGAGAATAATTTCAATGTAGAAGATATCGTTACCAATGATGTGCAGCCTATAAAGGATAAATTTGGCGTTACCAGGGAAATGGCTTCTTGCCATACTGCCTTGGTTGACGGCTATGTTATTGAAGGTCATGTGCCTGCAAATGACATTAAAACGCTATTGAAAACCAAGCCTAAAGTTGTCGGGATTGCCGTTCCCGGCATGGTTAACGGTAGCCCCGGAATGGAAATGGGCGAAACAAAAGATCCTTATAAGGTGATGAGTTTCGATCGAGAAAATCACGCCAAAGTATTCAATAGCTACGAAGGAACACGATGATTCTGGCCGGTGACGTAGGAGGTACAAAAACCATCCTCGCACTGTTTGATACCGAAGGCAATAATGTTACATGTCTAAAAAAAGAGCAATTTTCCAGCACTAACTATCAAACATTTACCGAGCTATTAACATCATTTTTGACTGATGCAGATTGTGCGCTGATTGCCGCTGTCTGCATCGGAGTGGCCGGTGTTATTGCCAATGGCAGTTGTGAAACAACTAATTTGCCATGGATACTCAGCAGTAAGGAAATTGGCGAGCTGGTTAATAGTCAAAATGTCTGGTTGTTGAATGACTTGGAAGCCACAGCATGGGGCTTGCTGGATTTGCCGGAGCACAATTTTGTCGAGCTGAATCCTGATGCGCAACGGCTGCCAGGCAATATTGCCGTGATTGCGGCAGGAACCGGCTTGGGTGAAGCAATAATCGCATGGACTGGCTCCACCTATCATATTATTGCCACTGAAGGTGGGCATGCCGATTTTTCACCGACTAACGAGCAAGAAATAGCATTGCTCAGGCACTTATTGGGAAGATATCCTGAACACATCAGTTGCGAGCGTCTGATATCCGGTGAAGGCTTAGTCAATATTTATCAATTTCTCAAACACATCAACTATGCGCCAATTAATCCGGAGATTGAAAGGCACATGACAGAGCGGGATCCTGCCGCGGTCATAGGCGAAGCGGGGATTGCAGGAAGCGATGCGTTGTGTGTCGAAGCGTTAACGTTGTTTTGCCGGCTATATGGCGCGGAATCGGGAAACCTAGCGCTAAAATGCCTGCCTTATGGTGGTGTTTATTTAGCCGGAGGCATTGGTGCAAAGATTCTGCCCGTTTTGCAACAAGGTGAGTTTATGCATGGTTTCTTGGCAAAAGGACGTTGTCGGGCCGTGTTGCAAAAAATACCAGTTAGAGTATGCACCAATCCGGAGATCGCTTTATTAGGAGCATTAAGTTATGCAAAAAAGGTTAAGTTAGGATTATAGGAATCGGAATCTTAGCAAATCTTGCGTAAGAGATAATTTTGAGTTTGGGATAAAAAACTATGGGCAGGTTAACTGAACTTTTTTGTCTAATCGACAATTTGTGCCGTATGCTTGAGCTGGGAATAGGGTCAATATTTGTTAGCGATGAGAGCTGCACCAGTAGCCCCGAGTGTTGAGTTTATCAGAGCTGATGACGTTAGTTATCTTGTTCCATCAGTTGCGCTTCTGCCAGATTAAGAGCTTTTATCTTGCTATATATGCCACCTTCTGTGTGTAAAGCTTTCCCAATTGTCGAGCGACTGCTGTCGCCTGAGACTCTTGCCCCGCTCTACGGCGTTACTCGATAGGATCAAAGGCGCCGCGATTTTATTTCTATTGCTGATACTACTTTTTTATCACAAGATTTTCAAAGAAATAGCTGATCATGGTAAGACTTCGAAGGCTTGGCTTTACAGCTTTAAGCGGCAAATGCTAAAAAGGAGTTCTTTCGGGGCCTCAAACTTCTGCTTTCAATTTCATCGTTAACCATGGTGGCATCGTCGCTTATTGCCTCTATGATTACAAATCTACGCATTCATTAACCTCAGTCAGCTTTCTACCTCAGGTATAATTATTTCTCCCGAACTTAGGTTTCATAGGTAAATTCTGCCGTTGGTATCACTGAAAAATAAGCGACGCTCTTTTATAAACGCAACCAATTATATTACCCAAAATAATTATGACCTTAAAACACTTTGTACTCTTATTTTTTATCGGTTTATTTTTATCCGGTTGTGATAACCGAACACCTGCAGAAAGTTGTTCCTCTACAGATACTAAAAAGGTAATTGGCTCACTTCTTACTGAACAAACACAAAAATTAACTGCTGAAAAAAAATATGACTATTATGATGGTTCACTTGTACTGGGTGGTTCCAAAATTCGAGCGTTATTAGCTCAAGTTCAAGTAAATATTGAAAGTGCCAAAAAAGTTAAGCAAGACCCAAATAGCAGTATAATTTTTTGTAGTGGGCAACTAAAGGTCACAGTTCCAGAGGCTACGCTTGCTGATGTCGATCAAACGCGAGAAATGCAGCACCAAACAAAAATTGCGCAGTACGCTGGGCAATTAAACATTAAAAATAGCAATAATGTTTTTACTCAAGATGTGGAATACTCAGTAAAACGAACTGATAGCGCTAAAGAGCCTCATGTTGACTTTGAAAGTGATACGTGGGTACATTTACTTGATGAAATTACTACGTCTGCATTATTAAAGCCGACATTGGACGGTCAAGAGGCACAAGAAAGTTATTATGTTCAGGAGGATCAGCTACCAAAGCAAGATGTTGATGACTTGAGGCCTGAGACAGAGCCGTCCATATTAGAGGCTGAAAAAATGAGAGCGGTTCAAGAAAAACAAGGCTTGGATAGATTAAATAAAGAATTGCTCGAAGTAGAGCAAGCGGAACAAGAAATATTAAAAGAAAAAGAGGCAGCGCAATCCTCGTCAACTGCTAACACCGGCAAACAGATTTTTCCTAGCTTCAATTGTGCAAAAGTGACTAAAGCAACGGAAGCTGTAATTTGCGCCAATGCTGAGTTGGCCACGTTGGATGTTGAAAATATGAAGCTCTATAAAAAAGCAAAAAACATTGATGCTATAGCGACACATGAAATTTGGAAAGCCTCAATCAAGTCAAAATATGCCTGTGGAACAAACGTTGACTGTATAAAAGGAGTCTATAAAGAATCCATCTTAAATTATGGCTGTATTAGTTCTGACAACGACTCTGATTGTGGTATCGATGTTCCACAAGAAACCGAAAATTTAAATGTAACCCAATAATATGGGTCTGCTTTGCTAAATTTAACCTGAGTTCTGGAAAGGGATCAAGCTTCAGTCAAACATTAATTTTTTGGGTAATGGGTTAAACCTGTAATTAGGCTTGGATAGTCATGCCTAATTACAGGTTTAACCCATTACCCGCTCGTCTTGAGAAAGAAGTGGCCTTTTTAAAAAAGGCGGGAGCATACTTTGCAAAAATGCCCAAGTGAAATACGCGATGATTAAAATGTGAATTAAGAGCTGGCTCGTAAATAATTCCAAAAAAATAGGGCGGCGGCCAACTTGCCAAAGACATGTACCATTAATGCATTGTATGATCGAACCTTGCCCGCGCTTCAATGCCTGTTAATTGCTCAATCCACAACCGAATAAGGATTCAATCGGTTGTTGAACACGAGAAACGGCCGTTGATAACCATTGATCCTGTGGTTCCAAATACGCTTGGCCTTTTTGTTTTTTGACTGGCGTTAATACGGTCAGGTTTTGCGTTTCTTGCACGGCTTTGGCATCCGATCGCTGATAGGCTTTGTCTCCATAGAGCTCATTACGATTCAGTTCAGGCCTAATCTGATCAAATACTACGCTATCATGACAACTTGCCCCCGTTACCCCAATATATTCAGGGGTCGGCAACGTGCCCGTTTGGCGACGACCAACGATATGAACTCGAACGCCATAATAGTACAGTTTCTTGGTTGAACAATAGCCCGCATCCGCTAACTCCCTGGCAACGCGCGCTTTAAATCGGTGACCTTGCTTGGCCAGCGCCACAGGAAAAGAATCGACCAACCAGACTTGCCCTTGCGTTTTTTCTTCTTGCTCTTGCTGAATGATTTCCAGCAATGGCGCGAAAACATCAGCCATTTTATTCAGTCGTTGAACGAAGGCGGTGTAATTGGGTAACCTTGGAAACCAAGGCCGCAAATGGCGATCAGCATAAGCATAGATCTTTTTTAGCTCTCTATTTTTATCGATAACCCCGAATAGATAGATCGCTATGACTTCTTCATCGGTAAAACTCAGGTCTGCGTCATTCGACAGGCGCTGACTATAAACCCAAAGATTAGCCTGATAGTGCTTACAGACATGCAGGTAAATGGTTATTAATTGTTCTTGCCAGTTCATAGGTTGCCTAGATGGTGTCGTCACGGGATTATGAGATACTCCCCCTATTTCAATCATGTTA
>CAZJOY010000092.1:0-14880 GCA_964547705.1 uncultured Methylobacter sp.
ATTCCCACCAGGTATCTATGGTGGTAATCGGTTGGGATACGCCCGCTTCGCGCAGTGCGCTTATGCAACGGCTGATTTCGCCATCAAAAGCATAGTTATGGCGGGTCCTGACTTCGGAACCGCAGCTTAATTTGATGATGGTTTTGGGGTAAGTTTTTGCCGCCACAATGCCCGCGGTTATCGACCGCGAATTGACGATTATGTCATTGTCCAGCCAGACAATCGCAATGACTTTGATATGCCGTGCTTCGGCGGCGGCGAAAGTGTATTCAAGGCCATTCATGACGCCGTAAGTCATGATGCAGCGGAAAGGGGTTTCTTTGACTAGTTTGTCCAGCAGCTGGTCAATTAACTCTTTGGAGGGATGCGCGCCGTAATCCGGGGTCAGATTGCCTACATAGGGACTGAAGGCTGCGCACTGCAATACGTCTTTGTTAGCGGTTTTTTTTACTTTCTCACGTGCTGATGCGTTTTGGCAAACAACCAGCATCATGGAAATTACGATGAATGACAATAACTGTTTCATAAGACGCTCGGCAGCAATGATTATCTGAGGCGGAAAGAGTAGGGCGTGAGCCCGGCTGTGGGTTATTTTAAGGATTTATTTTTTATGATAAAAAAAGGAATAATGCAGCCTATCAATGCGCAAAGGAACAACACAGACCAATCTTTGGCTTGCCAATCGACCGGATAAATATCGGCTTTGACAGGCTTACTGATACCGGGAATACTCGGCAAATCGACATCGCCGCCGTCGACTTTTAGTTGCGCCTTCATGCCTTTTTCCATGTGCTGAGCCAATTCGCAATGCACGAGATAGGTTTTTTTCTGGCTGGGCACGATCAATGAGGCTTTCAATTCGCCTTGGCCGTAGAGTTCCAGGTGGAACATGCCCTGCGGGTATAAATAACCCGGTAAGCCGTGAATCATCAATTGATGGCGTATCTGGTCGTCATTAATAAAGGTGATGTTGATCCGGGAGCAGGGCTTAACATCCCATTCCTGATTGTCGAACGCAAACATTTTGCCGGGGAATTTCAGCGCGTGTTTCTGGCCGGCACGGATAGTGATATTCACATCGCCGGAAATCTTTGGGCAGTCTTTCGGCAGATTGTCGCTGTTCGCATTCATGATCATGCCTTTTTCATCCATCATCATGCTGCCATGGTGCATCATAGCCATGGTCTCGTCCGCATGTGCCGTATGAGAATGCAATCCGAGCATCAACAACAGTGTCAGTAAAAATTTCATAGCTTTTGTTTCCGTTTGTAAACCAGTATCACAAAAATAGTCAGCCCTATGGCTAAACCGGACGCCAAGCCAAAAACGACGATGCGAACAGTGTCGGTGGCAATTAATCCGGCTTCACCCAGCAACGGCGCAAAATCGCCTTCACCCCAGACGGCTTGCTTCTTTGCGTAATAATCTTTGTTAAATACCTGGTCGAGTAGGGCGTCGTGCATAAGCGGCATGCCTTGTTCATCGAGCAAAGGCTTGTAGGCTAGGATCGCCATGTTACCGCCCGGTTCCATGCCGTCTGTGGTCGTTCCGGTCGGAACATGGTCATGGAACATCCACAGGCCGGGGCCGTAACTGTCCAGGCCGTTGTTGCTGGTGCGCAGGCGCAAGTCGAGGCGTTGTGCCGGAGCGATGTCGAATACATCGCGTGTTATTTGCGAGCCAGCCGGCTGTTCGACGCCATCATAAGCGGTGATGGTGGCTTTATGTCCGTGAATATGCAGCGCGACTAAAGAACGTTGGGCGTTGGCGACATGAAGTTTTATGTCTTCATTTTCGTTGGCAACAACGACTGCGTCCCTTAATGTGTAAGGAAAGGAATGGCCGTTCAGCATGAAGTAATTTTCAAACGATTCGGTCATGTTGTATTCGCGGCTCATTCGGTGTGCGATCAACCTTGGGTCATTCGCACCTTGTATGATCTGCGCTAGTTTTTTATCGACCGATTGGTAATACAAATCGTATTCCTGGCTATAGGATTTTTGTACCGCAACCGCTGGATGACGCACTTGGCCGGCACCTATATTAAAGGTTTGCACCCAGTTATTTGGTTGGTTTTCCTCGACGATAAACATGCCGTTCAAACCCATCATGTAATGCTGGGCGGTTTGTACGTGGCAATGATAAAACATGGTTCCGGCATGCCGGGGCTGGATTTCATAGGTATGATTTTTGCCGGGAAATACCGGATGTTCTTCCATGCCGTCGTTGTCGTCGCCCGTCGAGGTCTGCCAGGCGTGATCGACGCCGTGAAGATGGATCGTATGCGGTAAATAATGAGTGTTTTCGAGCGTAATATAAACCTTGTCTCCCTGTTCGACCCGAATCACCGGCGACGGTGCGCGCAGCAACGGATTAGCAACTAGAGAATTGAAGTTTTTAAGTGCCATGCCACTGGATTTTGGGGTGAAAACCCAAAGTCCCGGTTGAATGCCTGGAGCAATGTCGTAAGTGTTAATCAGGAAATCGCCGTCCGGACTTGCGCCGTTGAGTTCGGCAACTTCCAACTTGATGTGGATGACGTCGGGATCGCCGTCATTATCCAGGTCGTCGGTCATGGTCAAAGCATCCTGAGCCAAATGCGTCTGCATCAAGGTCTGCATCGATACATTGTTGGTGCCTTTGACAGAAGCGGCGATATCATAAGGATTATCCGGCTCGCACGATGGTGCTTCGTCGATTTTTACGCCATCGATAACTTGCGCCTGCCGCCATTCAGGATGTTCATTAGAGCAGGGTTTATCTACCGAGCCGGTTTCCGCCGTTCGGTTAGAAACGGTCGCTGGCGGCGCAATATCGGCTTTTTGTGATGCAGTTGGTACAAAATAAACGGCAATGGCAACTAATGCAGAAATAAGCAGTATCGCTAAAAGTAGGAAATATTTTTTGAACATATGGCAATAGAAAATTTTTACTAAGTACTACTATTGTAAAGGTCTGCCAAACTAAAACCTAGGCGCATTTTCAAATGATCTAAAAGCGATTCCGATGCGAAGAGTAAGTCAAAATATCGTGCAATATAGGTAGCGATAGATACGTAGCGTTATTTTAAATGACACCGTTAGGCATTATACTTGCTATAATTCTATATAAATTTAATGTTCATAGAGTAAATTCTTCTTAGCGGTACAGTAAGGCTTAAAATTTAAGCCTCTATTTGTACAAATCTTTACTTGGTATTAATGCATGTCTAATTCGAACTCATACAATCCTGATCTTGATTGGACCCAAGTAAGGGAAACATCAAAAATGCTCATTTTATCGGCTATTCAAGTAGAAGATATGATGGCCGAGTCCGATCTATCGGTTAATACGCTGACTGAATCGTTTACTTCCATTGTTGAGCATATGCAGGCCATAAATGACTATCTGCTCGCTCTTGATTCTTGTGAAATAAGGGAGGAAGCGTTAGCCTGTTGTGCAGAAACAACTGATAAGATTCAAGCGTCCATTATTGCTTTTCAGTTTTACGATCGGATGCAACAATGCTTGCAGCATGTCACCTCAAACTTAAAAGGCTTATCTGAACTGGTACAAGATCAAAATCGCCTTTATAGCCCGGCAGAATGGCGCGAGTTTCAGCGCGAAATTCGTTCCCGGTATACGATGGAATCCGAGAAATTGATGTTCGACGCGATCGTGAAAGGCAAATCCGTACATGAAGCGTTGGCGATAAAAAATGCGCATCAAGAAGAAGATCAGTCCGACAACATAGAGCTTTTTTAATAAACGATGTCAGTTAAACGCTTAGTTATCATTTGCACGCTATCATCTTTTCTTACCGGTTGTGCTGAATTCTACGGCTCACAACCTCCCGCACCAGTGTATGGCGGCCAGGCGAAGGAGCAAAAACCTTCACGCGGTTCACGAGCGAAAGCCCATCCTCCTGGCGATACGTCTAAAGAAATTGTTCAGACGCAGCCGCTCAAAGATATTTCGGAAATCAAATCCGAGCCTTTAGCGCCAATAGAACGGCCTCTCTCGGAGCCGACACCTGTAGAAACAATGCCTGTGGACACAACGCCGGTAGAGACATCGGAACCATCGGCACCGACGCCTGCCCTTTCTTCCGTAGTATCGGAAGTGCAGCAGCGATCATTTCCGGCGGCTCCACCATCCACTCCGCAGTTAACTCCGTTTGAGCCGATACAACCTACGGTCCCGTTATCACCGGTTGTAGGTGCTTTGGTTTCAGCGGCTAATCAAAACAGTAAAGCCGGTGATCTGGATTCGGCGGCCGCGTCTATTGAACGAGCCATTAGAATTGAGCCAAGAAATGCAAATCTGTTTTATAAGTTGGCGTTGTTAAGGTTGCAGCAATCAAAGCCGCGTTTGGCGGAAGATCTTGCAAAGAAATCCGCGTTATTAGCGTCTACGGATAATACTTTGAAAAAGCACTGCTGGCTGTTGATAGCCCATGCAAAAGAGATGCAGCATGATTTTACGGGCGCAAAAGAAGCACGAGCAAAGGCTGATAGTTTCTAAATAATTTCTACCACATAACGGTATTTTGATTTTTGCTCGAATTGTAAAAAGCAATTTTTTACACAAAGAGAAATGATTTCTCGCAAAGATCAGAGTATCGTCAGTGCAGCTTAACCGATGCTGACTTGCCAGTGTCGAAGTCAAGTATCATTATATTCTTGTTGTCCGATAAATTTTATTGAGCACTCCTATTGCATTAATTTTCCTAAAGGAATTAGGTGGCATCGATGCATGAATCACTTTCTTCACCGCAATAACTAGCCTAACCGCCATGTCTAATTCGGTATCACAAACCAACGAAGAACTCTCAGCGCACATCGAGAAGCTTCTGGAAGCAGCCAATTCCGCATCTCAGACCGTGGCTGCACTCCATGTCGCATTTATGGCGTTTGTCACTTATCTCGGAGTCATTATCTGGGGTACGACCCATGAAGACCTGCTACGTATCAGCCCGGTCAAATTGCCGATTCTGGATGTAGAACTGCCGCTGACTACTTTTTACTCTTTTGTGCCGTGGATGGTCGTTCTATTGCATTTCAACCTGCTGATGCAATTGGAATTGCTCTCCTGCAAGCTTTGGAATCTGGATTGCGATCTTCCCGATACGCCTGCCGGGCAACAAGTGCGTAACCGCTTGTTCATCTTTCCTTTTACGCACCTCATCGTAGGACGCTCTGAAGTCTGGTTGATCCGCTGGCTGTTATCTTTGGTGGTCGGTATTACTGTGATCGCTTTGCCTTTGTTAATGTTGCTGGCGGCACAAATCCGCTTCTTACCGTTCCATGACGAAAGTATCACTTGGTCGCAACGCCTTGCCGTTTGGGGCGATGCCGCAATGCTGATTACCTTGTGGCCGTTGATCGCCTCTCCTCAAGACCGTGCTTGGGAGTGGTGGCGGAGCTTTAAGTTTCATTTGTTGGGTTATTGGCCTGCTTGGCTTCGGTATTTGAGCGCTCTTGGATGGAGCTGGTTAACGAAATTGATTCAGCGCGGCTGGCCGAATCTGTCCAGTCGTGAAATTGTCGCTAGACCTGTGTTGCAATCAAGAGTTGAACCTAAAGGTATGATTTTCTTGTTGGTTTCAGCGCCGTTGATTGTTCTGATCAGTGTCATCGCAGTGATACCCGGCAGTATTACCGTTCAATCTTATTATGCCTCTGAGAAAGACAAGCCTGAGCATGCTTCCAATCACTTCGAGGATTGGTTGATCCGCAAGGTGCCGGAGGCATGGTTGAGCGTTTCCGCTCATAAATATGATGCTGTTTCTTGCACGTCGCTAGCAATGGCTGAAAAATCGGACGCGTCTATTCTTCAGGTTATGCTTGGTCCTTGTTCATGGTTCAATTTTGGCTTATTTCCACGCAACCTAAATCTCAGGGAAGCCAGACTGGTACCCAAAGGAGTGCCTTTATCGCTATTAACCCGAGCAATAGATCCCGATAAACAGGTACGTGATGCTGCCTTTAAGGAATTCGATGGGCTCAATTTACAAAATCGCGATCTGCGCTTTGCCAATTTTTTCGGGGCTGTGCTACCCAAAGCCGATCTTCGCCATGTCCAATTGCAAGGTGCGATTCTGTTAAAAGCAAAGTTGCAAGGCGTGATCGGCTGGGATAAAACACAATTTCAGGGTGCGATTTTGGGTGGGACTCAGCTACAGAGTGCGAGGCTGACCGAGGCTGATCTACAAGGTGCGGATCTACGTGGCGCTAATTTACAGGGCGCTGAGCTGGGTTGGGCTAAACTGCAAAGTGCGGACCTACGCGGGGCAAATTTGCAGGGCGCAGACCTGAACGGGGCAAACCTTCAGGGTGCTGATCTGCGCGGGGCGAAATTGCAGGGTGCTTACCTGCGCGAGACGAGTTTCCAAGGTGCGAATTTAGTTTATGCCCATCTGCAAGGTTCGGACTTGGCCTTGGCGGGACTACAGGGGGCAGAACTGCGCAAAGCGGAATTGCTGGGAGTTGACTGGTCGCAAGCCAATCTCGATGGGATATTTATTGCCGAAAGTTTGGTGTCGGATTGGAATGAGCAGCAACAGCACAAGCTGGAAGCAACACTCAAGCCGATACTGGATAGTGAAAAATTCGCGGCATTTCAGACACGTATCAGTTCTATTGGCACAAAATTATTCTCGGGAAAGCCGATTAGCCAAGCAGGTTGCTATAGCGATAATCCAGTCTTGCTGGAATGCGAGTATCGTAATTTATTGCACTTAGATAGTTATCGTACTGACGTGCTACACCCGAAACTGGTCGAATTGGCTTGTTCGGATGGTGCGGTCGCTACGGGCATTGCAAGACGCGGTATTAATAAATCGGTGGATAACGATCCTGATTTTGGCTTGGCGGCAGCTTTACTTAAAGTCCTAGATACCCCAACTCCCTGCACAGGCTTGGCCGCGCTGTTCGAACAAACTCGACAAAAATTACGTGAAACAGCTGCACAGCAGCAAAGATAAGCCAAACTAAAAAGCCAAAGTTTCGGCAGAGGCCGTCATAGGATAGTAAGCGCCGAATGCGCTATTTTTGTTGGTAAAAAAACTTAAGTTGCAGTTTTTTTACTGTGTACGGTAAGTTTCATAAATGAGTTGGGGGGAAAGATTAATTTCGATAATTAGCCCCAAAAATATAGCTATTATTCGGAATCGGTATTGGTGCATGATACGGCTATTGGATCAGCGGTTGATAATCGCCATTCCGGATTATGAATTGCTTAATCGTTAAAGTTTTAAAAGAAGGCCTACAACTAGGCTCCCGGCATTTTTTCAAATATGACAGGAGAAAACTATGACTAAAGTAGACGACATCAATGCTGAAATACAACATATGCAGCAGCAAATGCGGGGTTATTTACAAGCACATTGGCGGCTGTTTTTAGTGGAAGGTATCTTTTTTATTTTCCTTGGGCTTTGCGCAATAGTAGTTCCTCAGCTTTTTACTGTGGCAACGGCCATATTCTTAGGTTGGATTTTGTTGTTCGGCGGAATAGTTCATGTTAGCAGGGCCTTTATGTTTTCCAGTATGCCTGGTTTTGGCTGGTGGCTGCTCATGGGGATTTTGCAGATTATCATCGGCTATTTATTTATCGCTAATCCGATTGCAGGCTCAGTGACGTTAACGATGTTGTTGACGATATTCTTTGCTCTGGAGGGCATTGCCAAAATCTCCCTCGCATTGATGATGAGGCCTTTAGCTAACTGGGGGTTGATTCTGTTCAGTGGGATTACAGCCTTGCTTTTTGCACTTATTATCTGGATTTATTGGTCTGAATCGGCGCATTGGCTGTTAGGTTTATTTGTAGGTGTCAATATGCTGTTTCTGGGTTGGTCCCTGGCTAAAATAAGCTTGCATCACAAGGAGAGTTAAGCTTTTAAGCAGGTTGTTTTTGCAACAAAAACATAATAACAAGCTGATTGAAAAGGTGCTGCCGACCGGTGCGGTTATTGCGATTTTGAGTTATTTGTTTCATCCCAACGTTCGGCAGCTCAGTATTTTTTCAACGGGGAGCCGGTTTCAAAGTCATTGGTTTGCTGCCGGTCCTACATTTCAAGTTCAAGATGTCAGCAACATTTAAGAACCATGAGAATTCGATTGCAACCTTGAGTTGTGGGTAATGCACGCGTCAATACTTAAAGACAATATTGGCATGAATACGGTTGTTCCCTGCTTTGGTAGTCCCATTTTCAACAGTGTCCAACGCAGTAGCAAAAGCAATATTACTAAAGAAATACTCGCTCCATTGATAACGAGCACCAATTCCCGTACTGCTCAGATTCCAGTCCTTGGTTTGTCCAGGTGTTGTGCTTTGCAGGCGACCATGTCCATAATCATAAAAGGTAAATAGATTGATTTTTTGCCAAGCCGGTGTCGTTAGTTCAATTTTTACAATTTCCCCACTATCTGCGCCGGTTTCACGTTGTTCATAGCCTCGCACATCAAAATTACCGCCAATACCGAGTTGTTCTCCGGCGATCAGTGGATTATGGCTATGCTGGCCGGTAAGGCCGATTTGTAATAGCCAATCTTTAACATTGACCGAAAAACTGCTGCCGTAGCGTATTAAGTCCCAGTTTTGCTTGGCATTTAGACGGGCTGCTTGATAATGCGTTTGGGTATTGTGGCCGCCGAAGTCGGTATTGCCCAACCATTGCACATAATAGCCGGTATGGGTATTTTGCCAAGAGTACTCGCCTTTATAAAGCACACTAAATGGCGTACTGCGAACATTAGTGCCCACCTGGATATTTTGAAATTGAATATCATTGATGAAATAGCGATTGTCGATGCCAAAATCCAAGCTATGTTCGTATTTGCCCAGCTTGGGTAAAAACTGCTGATAATGAATACCATACATTTCGCCTGATCCGGTCACCGTTAAATCGGTTGCCACCGTACCGGTATTCACCGAAGAATTGGCATAATAAGCGCTTAGCCAGCCTTTAAGCTGATAAATTGGCAGACTGTAACTGGCTCCGTATTGTCTGACAGTATCGGCGTGATCAGGGGAGGTCGAGTAACTGCCGTTAAGGATATGATCTAAACCCCATAAGTTGCTGTATTGCAGTGCACCAGTCAAGCGGTAATCGCCGGAACTGGTGGTGCCGTAATTATTGGCAATTAAAGAGGCCTGATAAGGGCGGCGTTCGGATACCGCAATATTGGCATCTAATTTATCGGCGGATTTACTGGGTTTAAAGGTTACTTGTACTTGTTTTGAAGGATGTTTATTGGACACTTTAATAGCTTCAGCCAATTCCTGCGTATTGGGTGATTCAGGCTTATTAAGCACAGGTAAACTGGCAATAATATTGTTCCGGGTAAAGTAAGTATTACCGGTCACTTCGACTTCACCTAAGGTAAAGGAGATGACTTGCAGTTTGATGTCGTCGGCACCCAACGTTTGCGGCGGCACGATAACACGATAAAAAGGATATCCCTGTTCGTGAATAATCTGCTCAAACGCTCTGCTGACATCCTGTAGCTCTTTAAGTGTATAGAGCCGATTTTGTAGCGGTTTGAAATAATCGTCAATAAACGATTCGGAAAGTGGTGATAAGCCCTTAACTGAAAAATGCTTAACGGTAAACTTGAAGTCTGGCGGCGCAGCGGCCAGACATGGTGTTTGAGAGACTAGGCAGATACCGGAAATTAAAGCTGACTTGAACATACGAGCAGTCAAGCAATTAGATTTTTTATCCATTCTTCGTTGTGTTTCCATATTTCTAGGGTGTAGCTGGGTTATTTCTAGGGTAACTTATGCAGGAGACATCGCTGGGCAACGTCTCCTGCATCGCATTAACAGCCACCTGAATCATCGGAGAAACCAGGGTCGGATGAGCCCCCTGACGGGCCGGTATCAGTTGAGCCGCCACTAAACGGATTGTAGCCGGGCTCGTCAGGAGGCGGATCATCCGATGAGGCAGGTGTTATCACGATATCGCCGTCAGAGTCCGTAGAGGCGACATCGCCTGTTTGTAACTCTGTGGTTTCATTATCGCTCTCAATGGTAGCGCTCCCAGTTACAACCTTAACCGATGTATCGCCGGATTCGGCATTTTCTTCTTTAGTGACATCTCCGGGTTTAGTCGTATCTTTTGCCGGGTCAGGTTCAGGAACGTTAGTTTCGCTCGGCGTTGACGGCAGTAAATTACCGTTGAAGTAGGTATATCCTTCCATCACCGGAATTGTGTCTCCACCCGGTGGAGTCACGGTTAATTCTCCCTCGGTAGTAGTGACCGTTCCGTTTGCATCTACAATTCCTTCGGAGCCTCTAATGCCGATCGTGGCGACCGGGGTGTCCAAGGCAAAAGCGGCATGATCGTTTTTACCGATACTGCCGGTTAACATTCGTAGGCCTCCGGTTGTTAAACGCAATAAAACCTGGTCTTTTTTGTCTTTAATTTTATAGGTGTATTGTTGAATATCCATCTCACTGTCGGCTCGAAGCGTTATTTTCTGCCCATCAGGAAAAACTACCAGCGCATAACTATCCTTTTCACTATGTAGTATATCGGAGTTATACAGGGGCTTGCCTACTGACAGGGAGCGCTCTTTTGCGGTTTTGTCGGCGCGTTTTTTAGCGACGACCTCGCCTTTAAGGTCGGTCACGCGCGCCACGATGCTTTGTTCGGTTCTTTCTTTTTTATCGGCTGCTTCTTGGGCATTCTTTTCACAAACATCGTCGCAAACACGTATAGCTAAGTCTGTTTTACCCGAATTAGGTTTAATAATCGCCGTTGGTGTTTTTATTTGAAAATTATCAGGTTTATCCTTGGCAATATTACCGGTGCTGGCATTAACGCCACCCTCGTGTAATACCAATTGAGCATTTTTGTTAACCGACTGGCTGTCATAATGTTCAATGGTGAAATTACTGTTTGGGCGCACAGTAACCTTGGAGCCGTCGATAAATTCGACAATCACGAAACTGCGCTCGGTCGTTTGAATATTGTCGCCTTGAAAAACCTCCGTGTCTTTGCCGAGAATTCGAGGGGCGGCTCCCGGCTGCTGGGCGGCATTGCTACCTTTTACAAAACTGATATGGCCAACGGCTTGAGGTTCGGCATAGACGGGCAGGGCAAAGGCTAATAAGCACAACCACAAGCCATGATTTCTGATAAATTGAGTGCATCGAATAGGCATAGTGATTCCACTAAAACAGGATGAATAAATGATCATTTAGTGCACTGCTTGGAATTATTGTCTTTTTTTATTTCAAAGTCTAAGGCCTCATCAGCATTATTGGTGTCAGCGTTATTCAAGCTGTTATCACCTTCATCCAATGCCCTGTTTGATGTTTGATTTTCTTGGGTCTGCGTTGCCACTACTGTGTTGGTAATTTCCTCTATAGAATCCGGTATAGTTTTGCTGATGAATTCTTCTTCATCTTCTGTAAAACCATTATTTCTATCGGTAGGCGTCGGTACTGGCGTTGGTTCAGGCACAGGCGTCGGTACTGGCGTTGGTTCAGGCGCAGGCGTCGGTACTGGCGTTGGTTCAGGCGCAGGCGTCGGTATTGGCGTTGGTTCAGGTGCAGGCGTCGGTACTGGTGTTGGTTCAGGCGCAGGCGTCGGTACTGGCGTTGGTTCAGGCGCCGGCGTCGGTACTGGTGTTGGTTCAGGTTCAGGCGTCGGTATTGGCGTTGGTTCAGGCGCCGGCGTAGGTACTGGTGTTGGTTCAGGCGCAGGCGTCGGTGTCGGTGTCGGTGTAGGTTCTGACGTCGCATTAGAGGTAAAAAATGAACTTAACGATCCGCTTGTGGTTCCTGCAAGAGAGCCGCCTGCGAGAGCAATGGTACCTGCAGGCGCGGTGACTGGTGCATTAATGACAAGCGCATCCCCATTACTGGCTGTCAGATTAACATTGCCGACGGTTGAAGAAACAATGCCATCAACTGTCAGCGGAGATTGTGCTTTGACATCAATATTACCGAAAGCGGTAGTCGAGCCTAGAATAAATCCTCCGGTGTTAACAACATTAATCGAGCCGTGGATTGCGGATAAATTACTTATCCGGGACACTCCCTGTGTACGCGAAAAAATATTGCCGGCAGAACTAGTGAGGTCCAGTGAGCCGCTAATATCATTTGATCCGGAAAAATTAATATTTGTCCCGCGAGCAGTCAGGTTAGTGGCTTTTATGCTTCCCAATGTGCTCTGAGTTATGGCGTTGATAGCATTGATAACAATGCTATTAGCACTGAGCAAGCCGCCTGTCTGGTTAAACGCATTGCTTGCAGTAAAGTTAGCCGCTGAAAGAGTACCGCCGGATTGGGAGTATTGGGCAGTATCGAAATTACCGCTGATGCTTAAATTACCTCCGACCATTTGAAAATGCCCGAGACTGCTCAAACTGTTCAGGCTGGTATCGCCCATCGTGGCATCATAAGTTACAGTGGCGCCACTTGGAATAGTGGCTGCCAACACGTTGCCGGTAGTGGGTACAATATTCTTCGCCCAGTTACTGGCAGCAGACCAATTGCCGTTGCCGCCAACCCAGGCTAAGCTGGCGAGAGGCGTGACGCTCAATTGTCCGTTGGTACCGGTAAACGTGTAATTGTTGCTGGTTATTTTTGGCGTAATTGAATAAATACCAACATTAGATAGAGGTGTCGCCAAGGTGGAATAGCTAAGACCGATGGAATCCAGCGTGTCGCCATTGACCAGCTTACCCTCAGTCACAGTGCCGGTAAAAACCGGGTTAGCATCGCCATAAAGGCGCGTGGCATTATCTACGGAAATACCGAAAGCCATGGGGTTAATGGTCAATAAGCTATCGACGTAGCTGATTGCGTAATTACTCGCAGTCAGCCCTCCGGGCATAATAGTGTAATCGCCTGCATTAATTGCGCCTTGCGCAGTTCCGCTATAAGCCAAAACGCCACTCAGCACGCTATCGGTTTCATTATTGACGAAACCTGAATAGCTGACACCATTACCGCCACTGTAGGCCAAACCGTCGTAAGTTTTGCTTGCCGCATTAGCGGTGATGGTTAGCAGGGCAGGGGTAATACTGCCAATAAGACCGGAAGCACTGGTAGGCAGGATGTAATTAGACAGATTAGTACTGCCTATAGGACTAAAATCGGATGAAGTCAGCGTGGTGTTCACCAGAATATCATTGCCGGCATTTTGGCTGGCATAGGTGCCAGTGGTCTTAGTAACAGTTGCGGAATCACTATTGACGAAACCGCTGAGCAGGAAGTTTCCAGGCGCCAAGGTGGCGCTGGTAGTGCCGTCGTAGACTTTGCTCACCGTGCCACTAAGCAAAGCGCTGATAGAAGGATTAGGCTTGACTACGATCGGCACGGGATTGACCGTGTAGGCAAGGCCGAGGCCGGGGGTAAAAGTATATCCTGCAGCGCTAGAGAGTCCATTATTATACGCCACGTTGTAGCTGCCCGCATGGGTTGCAGAGTCTATATTTGGGGTAAAGGTCGGAGTACCTGAAATGTCTTCTTTGTCAACTGCACCGGTAAATGTGTAACCCAACACAGCTGTGGGTGCTGATCCATAGATATGATGCGAAGAGCCGGATGTCAATGTGGTGTTGACACTGAGTAATCCCGGCACGGAGGCGTAAATGAAACCGTTACCTGTTTCGGTTGGGGTGGGGTATGTGACCAATGTTGCGTTGTAGTGCCGGAAGTCGGAGGTCAACAGATCGCCCTTGCTAACATTCGCTGGAGAGCTGGCATAGACCAGCCAACGGCCATTAGTGGCTGTAAAAGGTGTGGTTAAGGTGTTAGTAAATCCTGACCCGGCAACAACGATGTTTCCTTCTGTTGTAGTGGAAATGCCGCTATGACCGTCGACATTCATCAGCGCGATAATATTACTACTTTTATAAGAAAAGCCGCTAGCTGCGGAGCCTGCCAGAATCCCGGTAGCATTGCTTGCAGACATCAAGTCAACAGAGCCGCCGGATGAACTCGCCCAAACGGCCGCGCCACCCAAGCTGCCGGTTGCCGTTTGGGTGATATTTCCATCCTGTTCCATGGATGAGTTTATTTCCGCTTGGAGTGCAATGACCCCATTAGGGCTTCCGGCCGTGTAGTTGGAGAAATTGGCGATGCTGATACCTGCTACACTATCGACCGTATCGATGTTAAGGTCGCCGCTATTCTTGAAATGGAAATATTCGGATCCTGTACCATTGATACTGCCCGCTAATGTGCCAACGTTATTAGCTGCAACATCCAGGTCAACGTTGCCGGAAGCCTTGATGGCGAGCATGCTCGCGGTAATTGGAGCACTTTGACTAATGGCACCGCTCGAAGCCAGCGTAACGGAGCCTGTCGCAGTCAGTCCTGTCGAATTGACAGTACCCACTGTTAAACTCGAGCTGTTAGTCAGTTTTACGGATGCAGTATCTCCCGCTAGTGTCGAGATGTTGTTGTCGGCATGATTCAGCGTATAAGTTGCATTTGCTCCCAGCAGCTCAAGTCCAGCGGCTGTTATGGCTGCGGTCTGAGTTACTGTACCCAGACTGTCGAGAGTTAATTTATTACTCCCCGCTGAAAGCGCGGCATTTATGTCGATATTACTGCCCGACATTAATTTAAGATTGTCTGTAACAGTCACCGCTCCACCAACAGTGATAGTCCCAGCGCTTGCTGAACCGATGGTAATATTGGAAAAACCGTCATGGATATAGCCTAGTTCGTTGGCGGAAAGGTTGAAGGAAAGTTGCGCGCCCATGAGATCGTGGAGATTAAGTCGAAAGGAAAGGTATTCGGCGACATTTCAACCGGCAAATTCTCCGTCGCGGAAGGAGGAGAATTCAACGGAAAGATTGAAATGAAAATGGATGGAAATAAGGATGTCGACTTTGAATCAAAAAGTCGAGAGGTTTAAATCACGCCCCTTCTGGTTTC
>CAZJOY010000093.1:0-14801 GCA_964547705.1 uncultured Methylobacter sp.
GCCGCAGCAAGCGTTTTGCCAAAGTCAGCGGTGAAATGGTCTCGCTAACGGCCGTAGAACAGATGGCTGCTAATGCTTGGCCGGATGCGCATCACGCGGTGATCAGCTTGCCGGACCCAAAAAAAGGCGAGCAGGTTATTTTGGTCACTACCCAGAAACAGGCGACGATTAATGATTTGGCGGCAGCCTCTAAAGGCGTGGCTCCTATCCTGATGCCCAAGAAGATTTTAATTGTTGATGCGATTCCGGTGATGGCGACTGGTAAAACTAATTACATTGCAGTGACGGAACTGGCTACCGGTAAAGTGTAGGGTGGGTATCGCGGCGCACCTTTTTGAATTTTATTGATACTCAACACTTTGAAAATGGTGCGCGATACGTACCCTACACAAGCAATATTGTCATCATGAACAAACAAATCTACCCGTTACTGATCGCCCAGTTTTTATCCGCATTTGCCGATAACGCTATTTTATTCACAGTGATTGCGATGGTGATGAAATCTACGCAACTGGCAAGCTGGTATGTTCCGGCTTTACAAAGCGCATTTCTGGTTGCCTTCGTATTGCTTGCTCCGTGGGTTGGCGGATTTGCCGATCATTATCCCAAATCCAGAATATTGATTATCGGCAATCTGATTAAAGCAACGGGCTCAGCATTATTACTGTGCAACGTGGAACCGTTGATTGCTTATTGCGTGGTCGGTGTGGGAGCGGCTGTTTACAGCCCGGCAAAATACGGCATTTTGCCTGAGCTGGCAGGACATGAGTTTCTGGTTAAGGCGAACAGTTGGATTGAAGGCTCCACCATTCTGGCTATTTTGCTCGGCATGATGATAGGCGCGAAGGTAGCGGATTATTCAATAGCTTGGGCGTTAACGGGGACTATCGCCATTTTTATAATCTCTGCACTAACTACTCTATTTTTGCCTGTGGGCACGGCCAAAAAATCGGCCTCCGGTTCGAAAGTGTTTATATTTTTGCGAGAAATACGCCTGTTTTTTACTACGCCGCGATCACGCTTCGCGATCCTTGGAGGCTCTTTATTCTGGGCTGCTGCGGCTACATTAAGAGTGATTATCGTGGCGTGGGCGCCGCTGGTTTTGTTGTCGAAAAACGCGTCCGAAATTGCCGAACTGACACTGTTTATTGCTCTCGGAATTATAGCTGGGTCAGCGTTGGTGCCGGGGTTAATTCCGCTGGAACATCTACGCCGAGCAAGAATTCCAGCTTATTTAATGGCTTTTTTTATTTTCGGGTTGAGTCTGACTGACAGCATCTGGCCGGCACGGTTTACACTGTTCTTCATAGGCGTAATGGGCGGTATGTTTATCGTTCCTGTCAACGCCGCGTTGCAGGAGCTGGGGCAAGAGAGTATCGGCAGCGGCAGTGCTGTTGCTTTGCAGGGCTTTTTTCAGAATCTTACCATGCTGGCAGCGGTCGGCAGCTATACTTATGCGGCTTCACATCATGTTGATCCTGTTCTAGCTATGTTGAGTTTGGGGCTGCTGGTTTTTATGGCTACTTTTCTGGTATCGCTGCATCTACCGGATAATCAGCCTGAAACGCTTAGTTAGCCGCAGATTTACACAGGTAAATACCGATAAAACATGATGTTGCACGAGAGTGGCAGTTCACCGAAAGGGGCGGCAAAGCATGGGTAGGCCCGTTGTTCATCCGTGGTTCAACTGTTCTTTTTAGGCATTAACCCGCATTGTCCAACATTGCAGCGGCTTTACCTCTGCTTTCGTTGACTTTAAACAGCAAAATCAGGCCGACGATAAAAAACGATAAAGTCGACAGCAATGACATCCGATGATTTCCATTGCTCCAATAATTGATTAGGCCGTAGCTCAACGGGCCCACTATTGTCGACAAGCGATTGACCAGTCCCCATAGCCCTAAAAATTCTCCTGCCCGTTCGGTTGGTGAAAATTTACTGACTAAAGCGCGTCCGACCGCTTGGCTTGCCCCCATCGCCAGGCCAATAATATTTCCAGCGAGCCACATCTGCGCGGGCTTATCGGCCAATAAAGCCACTATTACGGCAATAATCCAGATCAGCAGTGTAATGGCTAATGTGGGGACCGATCCCATTCGGTCTTGTAAGTGCCCGCAAATAAATGCGCCAACAGCAGCTGTGACGTTAACAACCATAATCAGTACAATTAATGACTGGGTATCGAAGCCCATAACTTCTTGTGCATAAATAGCGGACAGAACCACCACTGTGCTCACACCTGACTGGTACACGCCCAGCGTTATCAAAAACCGGAGCAGGTCGCGAAAGCGGGCAGCTTCTTTAAATGTATGTGCCAGCCGAGCGTAACTAATCTGTAGATTTGACAAGCTTTGGTTTAGCGTAACAGGTATTGCTCGCTCACGTAGCCAAAGAAAGGTAGGGGTGGCCGCTAGGGCAAATATTGCGGCGGTGATCACTAACGTAACGGGGACAAAATGAGTTGCGGCTAAGCCATGTTGCTTGGCCCAAGTAATATAGGCTAGACAAACTCCTAATGTTAGAAGGCCGCCAAAATACCCCAGACTCCAGCCATAGCCGGACATTTTGCCCATACTCTCTTCCGGGACAATTTCCGGTAGAAATGCGGCGATCAGATTTTCGCCACTGGCGAACATGACCGCCGAAAAGGTTACCAGCATCATTCCCAGCCATATATCGCCGGGGCCGACAAATGCCAGTAGGGCGGTCGATAATATGCAGCCGACAGAAGAAATTAGCAGGAAAAGTTTCTTACAGGCCCTGTGATCGGCAATTGCACCTATCAATGGTCCGCTGATCATGACGATAAAGTTAGCGATGCCAATAGCGAGAGACCAAAGCAGGGTAGATAAACCCGGCGCGATGCCCTGCGCTGCACCGGCAACAACACCAACAAAATAGGCGCTAAATATGGTAGTTTGCACCACTGTGGTATAGCCGGAGTTGGCAAAATCATATAAAGCCCATGCTAATAATTCTTTACGGCTTGCCGGGCCAATTGTTTGACTATTTTGATCGCTATTCATTTCGGAGATCTCAACCATAATTGCGATGTTGTAATTTTATATTCAGGAAGACTATTTTTAATTAAAAGTGTAACAGTTTTATGCAGATGATTGACAGGTTGAGGTTTAGCGCCAGCATCGTTTTCTTTCGTCAACAGGAGCATCGGTCATGTTAAATATAAAATTACGGGTCGTTTTTTAATTTGAGCATTGAATAATCATGTTCTTTGTTGCGGTATAGCGTACGCGTTGTCTAACGGCGTTATTCACCCCGGGGTATAGTCGCTGGGTCAAAAAACATCGAGTTTGTAAGGTCTTTTTCAAAATCTTGTTATGCTATTGGTAGAGTTGGCGGCTATACTTTTACACTCGTGCTACTTTAAATAAAGTAGATACTGTACTTGCAACGCTTAAGATGAGCTTGCCGGCACCTGGGGGCATTTTCCAGTAATTTTGCATCTGCCGGATAATCAAAAAACGATTCGTAATCGTAAGTAAGTCTTGGACTACAATATAAGTAAGCCTTGGATTACAATAATAGTGAGGAATGTATAAAATGAAGCTGTTTGAACTCGGACAAATCACCATGACTCCAGCGGCCATTTCGATTATAGCCGGATTTAAAGTGTCCATCGGCGATTTACTGGATAGACATGAAAGAGGCGATTATGGGGATGTGTCAGAGCTGGACTGGCGTGAAAATACGCTCGCATTACTACCGGAATCGGTGGAAAGAATAATGTCGGTCTATAGCGTAGGAACCGAAAAACTATGGGTTATTACGGACCCGGACAGAAAGTTAACAACGCTACTAACAGAACAAGATTTTTAGCGATTTGTTTATTTGCATGGATAGCGCTTCTTGGTAACTTTGTTTATTTCCATTGCTGAAATGGCTGTGAGAGTATTATTTATTTTGATGGATAATACCGTTTAATTTGTGTTTGGCAAGAATGCGTATCAATGGAGTACAAGACTGAATGTTTGCCTGGTTTAGCGATTTACTAGTCGGCACTAGTAGCTTTATGCCTCATGGTGCCTGCTATCTATGGTTACCGTCAATCTTGTGGTTACATATTATTAGCGATAGTGTTATTGCTCTTGCCTATTTTTCCATTCCATTTGCATTATTGTATTTTGTCAAAAAACGCACTGATTTAGCGTATCGCTGGGTGTTTGTGCTGTTTGGCTTTTTTATTTGTTTATGCGGTACTACCCACTTAATCAGTATTTGGACTATTTGGCATCCCGATTATTGGCTGGACGGCTTCATAAAACTTGCTACTGCGCTAGTTTCGATAGTCACTGCCGTGCTGATTTGGCCGTTGATTCCTAAACTGTTACAACTGCCTAGTCCTAAAACACTACAAACAAGCGAAACCTACCTACGCGCTATCTTCAATGCCACGCCTGATGCGATGCTGATCAGCGATGAGCGCGGCATAATTACTATGGTCAACCAGCAGGCCGTGCGTTTGCTGGATTATCAGAATAACGAACTGCTCGGACAATCGATTGAAGTCTTAGTGCCTGAACGTTTTCGCGCGGGCCATTCGGCACTGCGGGCAAAGTTTGCCACTATGGCAGTCGCGCGACCGATGGGATTAGGTCTGGGAGTTCAGGCGTTACGAAGAGACGGCAGTGAATTAGATGTAGAAATCAGCTTAAGCCCGATTCGAACAGAGCAGGGTTTGTTTTTTGCCTGTGCCTTACGGGACATTACCGAACGGAAGCAAGCCGAGGCTACGCTACGGGCAAGCGAGGAACGTTTCCGCCTGATGGCCGATAGCTCGCCGATCATGATCTGGATTACCGATACTAAAGGCGAGCCCTCTTTTGTCAATCAGTCCTGGCTTGATTTTACCGGTCTTGATTCGGCACAGACTATGACACATGAAGACTGGATCAATACTATTCATCCGGACGACAGAGAAACGGCCTTCGTAATGTATTACCAAAATATCGAAGTTCAGGCAGCGATTACCACTGAGTACCGGATGCGGAATGCGGAAGGTACTTGGCGCTGGATTTTAGATAAAGGTATGCCGCTTTATGATAACAGCGGTAAGTTTACCGGTTATATCGGCTCAGCGATCGACATTACCGAGCGTAAACAAGTACAGCAAATATTACAGGACAAAGAGCAGATGCTGTCCGAATCACAGCGTATCGCTCATATCGGTAGTTGGTCTATGGAACTGACGACCGGTTTCATTAGTTGGTCGGATGAAATGTACCGGATTTGCGGTGTTACGCCGGAGATATTCGGACACTCCATCAAAGCCTTTCTGGATTTAATTCATCCCGATGATCGTGTTGCGATGAAAAGATGGATCAGTGACTGCCAGGCGAAGAAAGGGCCGCATGAGCTCGATTTTCGTATTATGTTGCCAAATGGTGGTGTTCGTTTTGTCCGCGGTAACGGTGAATTACAACTCGATGAGGCAAAAAGACCGCTACGCGTGGTAGGTTGCGCGCAAGACATTACCGAGCGTAGGAAAGTTGAGCAAGTATTAAATCAAATCAAAGCGATGGTTGATACATCCTTGGATGGTTTCTGGATAGTCGATTCCAAGGGTAATCTGCTGCAAACTAATGAAGCGTATACAAAAATAATCGGTTATTCAGCTGATGAATTAACGAATATGCACATCAGTCAATTGGAAGCACTGGAAGGCCCCGATCAAGTACAAACGCATGTTGAGAAAATTATTGCACAAGGTTATGACTTATTCGAAACCCGTCATCGCCATAAAGATGGCCATATCATCGATATCGAAATTTCTACTGCCTTCCTGCCTGAATTTCAGCAGTTCTGTGTTTTTTGCCGTGATATTACCGAGCGCAAACGAATAGAACTGGATCTTCGCATCGCCGCCATTGCTTTTGAATCTCAGGAAGCCATGGTTATTACTAATTCGGAAAGCATCATTTTGCGGATCAACAAAGCTTTCACCGAATCTACCGGTTATACGGAAGAGGAGGCAGTGGGCCAGAAAATAAGCCTGCTCAAATCAGGACGTCATGATGCGGTTTTTTATCAGGCAATGTGGGACATTCTTTCTCATACCGGTGCTTGGCAGGGAGAAATCTGGGATCGACGCAAAAACGGTGAAATTTATCCTAAATGGTTGTCCATCACCGCAGTAAAAGAGAGCAATGGCGTCATCACGCATTATGTCGGGACTCATACAGATATTACCGAGCGTAAGACCGCCGAGGAGCAAATCAAACAACTGGCTTTTTATGATCCGCTGACCCAATTACCCAACCGCCGGCTGTTGCAGGAACGATTGAAACACGGCATTAATGTCGAGCGGCGTGACGGCAAACAGTTGGCGTTATTGATGATGGATCTGGATCGTTTTAAAGCCGTGAACGACAGCTTAGGGCATCTGGCCGGCGACGAATTATTGCAGCAAGTTGCGGTAAGAATCACGAATCGCTTGCGTAATGTCGATATGGTGGCGCGTTTGGGCGGCGATGAATTTGTCGTGTTATTGGAAGATATTGCCCATCCGAAAGATGCCGCCCGAGTGGCTAAAGAAATTATTACTGATTTAGCGAAACCTTTTTGTCTGTCCCAGAGCGACAACGTCCAGATTGGCGCCAGTATCGGCATAAGCCTGTATCCGCAGCACGGCGATAGCCCTGAGATTTTGATGGATCACGCCGATGCGGCGCTGTACCAGGCAAAAGACGCCGGACGCGGCTGCTTTGCCTATTTTTCCGAAGACCTGACCCTTGCGGCACGGGAACGGATTGCGTTGGAGTCGCGTTTGCGCCGGGGCATGGAACAAGGCGAGCTGCGAGTTTTTTATCAGCCTCAGGTCGATATTGTCAGCGGCCGGATCGTTGGCGCGGAGGCCCTGTTGCGCTGGCAAGATCCGTTAGAGGGATTAATTCCGCCGCTTCGCTTTATTCCCATTGCCGAAGAAACCGGACTGATCCTCGCAATTGGCGAGTGGGTGCTGCGGGAGACCTGCCGACAAGGTCGGCAGTGGCTCGATGCGGGATTGCCTCCGATCACCTTGGCCGTCAATGTGTCTTCCCATCAATTCCGCCGTAGCGACATTTGCAGTTTGGTTGCGGCCGCGTTGGATGAAACCGGTTTCCCGGCCAAACAACTGGAATTGGAAATTACCGAAAGCGGACTGATGGAAAACCAGGAGAACGCCGCAGCCATTCTTAATAGTCTTCGGGCTCAAGGCGTTCGGTTGGCTATTGATGATTTCGGCACCGGCTATTCGTCTCTGGCTTACCTGAAACACTTTCCGCTGGATCTATTAAAAATCGATAAGAGCTTTATCGACGATATTCCTCATATGCAGGACGATATGGAAATTGCCGCCACGATTATTGCGATGGGGCATATTTTGGGTTTTAAAGTCTTGGCCGAGGGCGTCGAAACGCCGGAGCAACTGGCGTTTTTGCAGGAAAAAGGCTGTGACATGTACCAGGGCTATATCAAAAGCCGCCCGATACCGGAGGAAGAGTTCGTCGAGTTGTTGCGTAATCAACAATCTCAGCTGATGACAACAGCTGAGATTACAAGCGTTTAAGTTTTTTGTGCCGGTTGATCGTAGCGTTTATAGCTATAAAGCAGCTTTGGGTAGTGTAAAGCTGAAAACACTACCCTGACCGGCAATGCTTTCCAGTGAAATCGTGCCATCCAGGCGTTTAATCGCCGACTTGATGTAATTCAGGCCTACGCCTTCACCTTCTACGGAATGGTTGCTGCCGCGGCGAAACATCTCGAAAACCTTTTTTTGATCTTTCTTCGGAATACCCAGTCCGTTATCTTTAACAAAAAACCTAAAGTGATCGCCTTGATCGTCAGCCCATATCTCAATCCTGCCGGGCCGTTTGGGATCCAGGTACTTAATCGCATTCGACAATAAATTGGCAAATACCTGGGCCAGCAAATCAGGATCGGCTTCAACTTGGGGTAAAGCATGAACCTGAATTTCGGCTCCGGCTTGAGTGCTTTGATATTTTATGGCTTCGATATTATCGTTTACCAAACGTTGTGTATCGACGGCACCAATATTCAATTCCTGCCGTCCCAATCGGGAAATCTTCAAAATTCCGGCCAACAGCTGGTTCATTTTTGTTACGCCACCGGTAATAAATCGCGTCGATGTTGGAATATCCTCATTCAATATGTTCAGCAATGCGTCTTTGTTATGCTCAGGTATCAGCGCCATTTCAGTATCCAGCAGTTTGCGCAAGTCCTCCAGGCTCAAGCCCAACTCATTAACAAAGCCCTGGACGTTAATTATCGGTGCGCGTAAGTCGTGAGAGACAATATAAGAAAAATCTTTCAGTTCTTGATTGTATTGCTCCAACTGGTCGCGGCGGTTTTGCAGTTCTTCGTCGCGAGACTCTATTTGTTCAAGCATCTGGTTAAAACCGTTTACCACGGCATTGAGCTCGGTGATGTTTGGACGCAGCAGCACCCGTTTGTCGTAATTGCGCTTTTGCCCGATTTCGAGTGCGGTCGCCGCCAACTCTTCCAACGGCTTGACGACGCTATAAGCCAGCCGGTTGTTAAGCGTACGGCTTAACCCGTAGATACAGAACATCATCGGGATAAAAATACCCAACACCGTAGCCAGTTCCAGCCAATCCCCGGTCAGGTCGGCTTCGATCCAAAGCTGCCCTATGACTTGCCGGTTGGATTCGTTCACAGGCCGCTCCTGAAGGGACGGAGCCAATACAGGCTGTTCCAGACGCAATCTGCTGGTAGCTATTCGATCAAGTAAATTCCGTATGGCGCGTGGCAGCTTTTGTGTAAAGTCAGGCGTAGCGGCATACACAGCCAGCGTATCGCCATCCGGTTTTACTATACCGGCAGCGGACACTTCGGCAATAGCGGATAAAGAACGTAAGTTTTCTTCAGCCGATGTCCTGTCGGAAAACATTAATGGAGCTTCGCTATTGATAGCCAGGATCGACGCCAATGAGCGCATACGCTGGACCGTGTCCTGGTATTTGCTGAGCACCATATAGCCGGTGAATAAAACGAAAGAGATCAGTATGACTCCGGTAGATACCCGGAGGATAGCGTGTAAGTGATTGGAAATGGGGGAAGAGCGGTTCGAACTCGACTCTAACTTGAGTATTTTTGACATCACAGGCTTTAACGAAAAGCCAATCCCAATCCGTGTTCTATCGGTCATCGTTAACCGCCGTCATGACACGATCTTGGCTAATTTCAGCAGTTTCGAGCTGATTTTCAGGTTCGACGCTAAAGCCGTGCCGACATTGATCTCGAATCTCAGGCGGTTGGATTCGTTAATCAAGTTGATCATGGCGCCTTGCGGCAGGCCGTCTTGAACATCGGTGACAATCAATACCGGTGCATTGTTCAGCAAGGTGATGGCCTTGCCGAAATTCTCCTGTTCGGATTGAGGCCAATAGAGGATATTACAGACTGTTAACTGATCCAACTGACGCGGATATTTGAAGTCGGCGTCAATTTGCCCTGATTTGGCATCCAGCAACGTGGCAATGGTTGCCGGATTGAATGGATTATGGCCATAAACGCAAACTGTTATCGGCTTTTGTGGACTGGGCCATTCGACATAACCGGCGAAGTTGAGCAGATAGGCCGCTTTAAGATCGTACTCGGTGGCCTCGTTTGCCATAGTGCTGGCAACCAGAGTCAACAGCAAGGCCCATATAGCGATTTTCTTTACCATCGATACGCATATCATGAGCTTAAAACCGGCACAGGAGTTTCAGGCGGAAAGTCCGCCCTTCCTGCGGAATACCGTAAACTCCGCCGGGTTCCAGGCGGTTGTCGTCTAACAGGTCATACACGCTGGCCGACAAGTCAAGGTAGGTGATAGGCTGATAGAGTAAATTCAGGCCGACTCTGGTATATCCCGGTGTTTTAGCTTGTGGGGATGTTCTCGACGCCAGTACTTGCATATCGAAACCGCCGCGCCATTGGGGACTGAACAGCGGCGTCATAAAATTCAACTGGTAAAGATGGCGGGGGACGTTGTCCAGTATGTCGGGATCCGAGTCAACAGGATCCAGATCTTTGGCAAAGACCAAACTGTAGCCGGTACGCAGCAGGGCGCCGTTGTCCCAGCGTCGCTGCACCTCGAACTCTCCCCCGTAGCCAATATCTCCGCCCAAATTAACGGCATGGCTGAAACCGGCAATTTCCTCTACGCCAAGCCGTTTTTTCAGTTTCAGGTAGTAGCCGGTAGCGGTGAAATGCCAGTCTCCGGCAACAGCTTGCTCCCAAGCTAGCGATACGGTATCGATTTGTTCCGGCTGCAATCCGGTATTAGCCGTTTGATTGGGTATACCGTAAACGGCATAGAACTGTTGGGCTATGGTCGGCGAGCGGAAAGCCTTGCCGTATTGCAGTTTGAAAACAGTATCGGCCAGCGCCTGATAAACCAGTCCCACGCGCGGGCTAAACATGCTTTGGCTGGACAGGGAAGTGTCGTCGAAACGTGCACCCAGCGAGAGTTTCAGGCGCTCGGTCAAATCCATGTCGTCCTGTACGAAGATACCGATACGGTGGGTATCTCGGGAGTCATCCTGTGAAACTGAGATAGGTGGGCCGATGTCGGCATATTGCTGTAACTGCCAATTTTCCTGAGCTTCCGCCCCAACCAGAATCTTATGCCCGTCGAAGTGGCTGGACAGCAAGCGCATTTCCAGTCCGCTCCACCAGGCGTGGGTCAAATTGCTGACCAGCAGGCCGCCATAGCGGAACTGTCCTTTGTAATCATAATCGCCGTAAAATGCGCGTGCGGTAAAGTCCAGCTTTGGCGATAAGGCTTTTTGGTATTGCAGGTTGACGAAGGCCTCGCTGTCCTGAATGCTGCTGGCTGGAGGGCTGGCATCGACGCCGAAGATTCCTCCTGGTATCCCTTTGAAGCGCCGTCCGTAACCGCCCTCAAAACTGAAATTGCCCCAGTTGGCCTTGGCGAAGAATTGCTTGTCGTGTTCGTTGTTGGCGCCGGAAGAAGCACCTAGAGGATTATCCGGTGTTGCCGCTTCAGGTATGCGCAGGGCTTGCCCGTCGGAATTGAAACCGGTGGCGGATGCGATGAAGTCCAGGCCATTATCCAATCTGCGCCCATAGCTGGCGCGGCCTTTATAGGTGTCGAAGCTGCTCCAGGAGCCGCCAAGCTCGCCGCCTTGATAATCCTTGCCCCGCTTGGTGATGACGTTGATTACTGCAAAGAACGCATTGTTGCCGTACAGCGACGATCCTGGTCCGCGCACAACTTCGACACGTTCCACCAAGTCCATATCGATCGGCAGAGCGTTGTCGGTGAAGCCGGAATCGTAAATGGTCTCGTTCACGCGAATGCCGTCGATCATGACCAGCATTCGGCCATTGTAATCGGCGGATTGGTCAAAACCACGGATGCCGGTGTTGTCGTACTCACGGTTATTGGTGATAAAAAAACCGGGCACTGTGCGCAGCACGTCGCTCAAGGTACGATAACCGAACTGTTGGATTTGATCCTTGCCGATGACTGTCACCGAGCTGGCCGTTTCCGACAGCTTTTGATTGTATTTTGATGCGGTAACGGTCTCCAGCTCTACATTCATCAGCTGTTCCAAGTCCATCCGGCTAATATCGTTGACTTCGACGGCAAAGACGCGGGGGCCAGCGCTCAATAGCAGAGCGGCTATCGATAGTCTCAAGCGATGCATGAATCCAGGGGGGATGGAGTTGACAGTCATGACAATGTTATAGGGCAAATAAGATTTTAACTTTAGATGGACGGCGCTTCCGAAATTAAACAAAAATACCTTTTTGTAAAAGTTTCAACATATCAGCAGCCGGGACAGGGCGACTACATAAAAAACCCTGCCCAAAGTCACAGCCCTGCTGTTTAAGGTATTCCAGCTGTTCTTTAGTTTCTATGCCTTCGGCAATAACCTGGCAATTCATGCTATGAGACATCGAGATAATGGCTTCAATCACATTGCACTGGCCTTTTCGGCCGATTTGATTGATAAAACTCCGGTCGATTTTAATAAAATTGAGCGGCATGCCGCTGATTCTGGATAGCGACGAAAAGCCGGTTCCGAAGTCATCCAGGGAAATTTCGATACCCGACGCTTGCACATGGCTTAAAATTTCCATCAGTTTAAGCGCATCGCCCATCAGTGCCGTTTCGGTAATTTCGAGCTTAATCCGGTGTGCCGCAACAGCATAGTCGGATAAAGTTTGATGCATTTTGTCCAGCCATTCTCCCAATCGACGAAATTGGGTTGGCGATAGATTGATGGCTACTGAAATTTCGTTCAAGTTATGCGCATCCCAGATTTTAATTTGCTTGGCGACTTCTTTGACAACAAACAGGCTCAGGTCATGTATAAAACCGCTTTCCTCGGCAACGGGAATAAATTCGTCCGGCATGACCATGCCCCACTCAGGATGTTGCCAGCGTGACAGAACTTCAGCGCCTATGATCTGTCCGTCGCTTAACCGCCAGACCGGTTGAAAGAACACTTTAAACTCGCCATTTTCCAAACTGCCTTTAAAGGCGCTTTTAAATTGTTGGCGTTTACCAGCCTCACGGTTCATTTCGGAGGTAAAAAATTCGAACCCATTCCGGCCCGTTTCCTTAACCCGATACATGGCCGCATCCGCATTCTGGATAAGGGTTGCATCGTCCTCGCCGTCATTAGGATACAAGGCTATGCCGATACTGGCCGAAATAGCCGCGTTAATGCTTTCGCCCAGAGAAAACGGTTGTTCCAATACCTCCAGCATCGTCCGGACCACATTTTCCACGTCATAGGTATTGCCTGAATTATTCAGGATAACGACAAACTCATCGCCACCCAAACGTGCCAGGGTGTCGCTTTCACGGATGCAGCCATTCAGTCTCCGCGCTACCTGGATAAGCAACCTGTCGCCAGCCGTATGTCCGGAGCTGTCATTAATCTCTTTAAAACGATCCAGGTCTATAAACAATAATGCCAATTGTGAGCTGTTGCGCTTGGACGAAACCACCGCCGAATGCAATCGATCTTGAAATAACTGACGGTTGGGCAGATCTGTTAATGGGTCGTAGTTGGCTTGATAATGAATTTTTGCTTCTGCTTGCTTTTTTTCGGTCACGTCGCCAAAAACGGCGATATGTCGTTTAAGGTTACCGACTTCGTCATGAACATAGGAAATCGAGGTCGCTTGCACGTACATCTCGCCGTTCTTGTGTCGATTCCAAAGCTCGCCGTCCCAGTGCCCATGATTATTTAAAGACCGCCAGAGTGTATCGTAAAAGGCGTTGTCCTGGAGTCCCGAGCTGAGTATTCGCGGATTTTGCCCTATGACTTCATTGAAGCTATAGCCGGTAATTTTTGTGAAAGCCGGATTGACAGCTTCAATACAGTTATTGGCATCGGTAATCATGATGCCTTCATGAATAGTATCGAATACCAGCTCTGCCAAACGTTGCTTTTCTATGGCTTGTTTGGGCTCGGTAATATCAATCAGAAACCCGCGCAATATATAGCTGCTATCGCTGCCCCTTTCTACTACTGAAATAAGCTGTCTAAGCCAAATTTCACTGCCGTCTTTTTTTAACAGCCGAAACTCAAGCTTTTGCTCCTGCTGACTGTGTGTTAGGGAAGAACAAAATGCGATAACCTTTGCATAATCTTCCTGATATAAACAGTTTTCCCAGAAACCTTCCGAAGTCCATTCCTCTAAGCTGTGCCCGGTCAGTTTTTCCGCCTGAGCGGAAACATAGCTGAACCGCTTCGTATTCGGCAGGTATTCCCAAGCAACAACACGGGTATGTTCGATTAATGACCGGTAAAACGCCTCACTTTTACTTTTTTCCAGTTCGGCTGCATTTTTTTCAGCAATTAAGCGCTGTTTAAGCAGTGTTTTACTCAACGTTCTCGGAAGTAGCTCTAGATACGCGCCTTCAAAATCCTTGAGTACAAAATCTTCCGCGCCTTGTTTAATTGCGTTGAGCATTAACTGCATGTCATTAATGCCGGAAATCATGATGCAGGTGGTCTTAGGCTTCAATGCCAGAATAGACTTTAAGACTTCCAGGCCATCCATATCGGGCAGGTAAAAGTCGATCAGTACCGCGTCAAAATCCTGCTTGTGCGTCAGCATTAAGCCCTGGCGCCCCAACTCTGCGTGCGTAACATGATAGTTTTCGCGTATGAGTTTTATACGTACCAACTCTGCAAGGCCTAAGTCGTCTTCTATATATAAAATGCTGGAGGAGGATATGTCAGACATGTTGGGCAATAGGGAAGGAAGAGTTATTTAATGGATGGGACCGCTATAAGCTCAATCATCATCCCTAATTTACGCATGGCTTCAGTAAACTGGTTGAATTCGACTGGTTTGGGCACATAAAGATTACAACCCAGACTGTAACATTCGTCTATTTCATGTTGATCGTCGGTAGACGTTAATATGATGACAGGAATTTCACGCAACTTAATGTCCTGTTTAAGAATGCGCAGTAATTCCACGCCATTCATGACAGGCATGTTTAGATCCAGCAGCAGTAGAGTATGATTAATAGGATGATTTTTAAAATGGTCTTGATCGTTAAGGTAGTCCAGAGCTAACTGACCATTTTCGAAAGTTTTGATCGGGTTATTCAAGCCGCTGCGCCGCAAGTTCTTCTCGATTAATTTCGAGTGACCGGGATCGTCTTCCACAATCATTATGGGTACGAGCTGACTCTTAACCACTTAAATAATCCCAAAAAAATAAGTATTATAACCTGAATTCGGGATAAGAAAACTGAGGATGAGCGCCGCTCTTTTCGT
>CAZJOY010000094.1:0-14501 GCA_964547705.1 uncultured Methylobacter sp.
ACGTATAAATTCGGCGTCAGGTATCGGCCTACTGCGGCCATCGTGTCTTGCAGCGTTTTTCCCTGTTCGACTTCAACTTCACCGACGCCCAGTTTCTTGGCAATCCATGATGCTTTGCTCGCACCGTACGATAACGCGGCGGCGGCAACCGCGTTGCCTTGCGATTGACTGACTTCGTTTAACGGCCCGCCGGTGATTAAATAAGCCAGCACCTCTTCTTCCGGCAACGCGGGCTCTGAAGACAAACGGGGTTTCGGCGCATCGACCGGACCGCTGACGTTCACAATCGCGGTCACATCGTTGTTTTTCGAAACACGGATCGCTTCCACGTCCAGCCAGGGCTTATCGACCGGCCCGTTAAACAGAATCCGTCCTTTACGCACGGTCAAATCCTGCCCGTAACTTTTGTAAGTCGCCTTATCCATATTGATAGCGCCGTACATGGCCGTTGCCTCTCCGCTCTTGGTCATCTTCAATTGGCCGGTCAGGTCGGCCTTCAGGCCTTTGCCTGAAAAACTGACTTGCTTGCCGAGCTCAATGTCGACATCGGCATCGATAGGAATCGGTGCGACCGGGTTCTCGCCGTTTTTTTGTTCGCCGAGAATAACTTCATCGTCACTGACTTTGACCGCGGTTTCAGGAACTTGAGAAAGTTGCAGGATCGCTTTCGGGATATTCAACTTGCCGGTCAGTTTTCGTTCTGTTTCGGTAAATATTGCCTTTAACTGCGGCGAGACGGCTATCTGAGCTTCGGGCAATTTGGCGACTTCAAAATCCGTCCCGATCAGCATCAGCTCCGCATCCCCTGTCAAACTCGAAGAGCCGTCTAGCTGGATGAAGCCCTGCCCCGATCTGGCCGAACCGTTTAGCTGGACACGCCCGGCATTATCCGGCGATGCGGCCGCCTGTAGCCTGATGTCGTGTATGCCAAGCCCGAACTCGGCAAAATCGGCAGATCCTCCGCTGAGCCGCACCGATCCGTTAACGGCGGGTTTGTCGGTTTGGCCTTGTAAGGCTAAATCCGCTTTAAGATCGCCTTTGATATTCGATAGCTGCGGCACAAAAGGATTCAGCACCGAAAAATTAGTCACCGATGCGTTTATCTGTCCGCCCAGGGCTTTACCCTCGCCGGTATCGGCTTGCAATTGCCCGCGCAGATAATCTTGCCCGGTCAGCGCCAGATTGAAATCGGCTGAAACCAGCGTGTCTTTCAATTTGCCCGATAGCGACCACGAGCCCAATGTCAGCTCAATCGGACCTTGCTGAGTCTGCAACAGAATCTTCGCATTCGGCAGCATGGCCGCCCGGAAATTGCCGTTCAGTGCATTCTTTTGTTTTTGGATGTCCGCATCGGCATTGACGATGCCTTTTAACTGCATCGCTCCGGGCAAGAAGGCTTGCACCAAGCCGGTCGGCAAGCTGGCCGCGTTGGCTTGAAACTGAAAATCGCCGCTGGCCCGGCGCTGCCCTTGGACGCAAAGCCTTGCGCCTTGCTGAACCAGACAGCCTTTATCCAAAGCGGCATCGATGCCGGCTGGTCTGCTGGCAACACGGGCGTTCAGATGATCGGCAAGCCGCCAGCGCCCCGCATCCTTGCTGTTCAAATCCAGTTTATAAACACCGCCCTGCCAGACGTCGGCCTTGAAACCGCCTGTAAGCTCGGTTGATAAATCGCCAAAAGATGAATCAACGTCGGCTTTAAAGCGATGCTGTTCGAGCGTTCCCAAACCGTCAAGCAGCAGTTTTGAAATTTGCAGCTTGGCGAATTTAATTGCATTAATGGACAGTTGGATTTTGGAAGTCTTTTTGGTGTCGGCTTGATAGTCGACATTGACGGCCAGTTGCTCGGCGTTGTATTCGCCAAAATGCAGACGCTTGCCGTTCGCTTGAAATTTCACCGACGGGTTAAGCCACGCGCCCTGTAAACGTCCATCGCCTTTCAAGCTGCCGCCCAGATTCGGCCATAACGATTCCAATGCAGGCGCATCGATTGCCACAATCAGCGCGGCTTGCTGCTGCCCCAGCGTGCCGTTAACAGCGACTTTATTTTTCCCTGAAACGACCTGTAAGGCGTCGACTTGCAGCTGTTCGTTGGCCAGAGCCAGCTTGCCGCCTGCGCTAACGGGATAGCCGCGCAATTGGCCTGACAGTTTGCTAATGTCGGCATTCAGCTGTAAGGCGTTACCGGCCAGTTTGCCGTTGATATGCATATCAAAAGCCAAGCTGCCGGAAAGCTCGGGTGCCAGAATAGCCGGGTTAAAGTTCTGCCCGGTTGCGGTCAAATCGAAAACGGTAGCGTCTTTCCAGGAGACATCGCCGCCGACCTGGAAGATTCCATCCGCTGATTTCAGCTCCAGTTCCTTAATCGATAACGCTTCGGTAGAGCCTTGGCCTTTGAACATTAATTGGGCTTTGGGCAAATCCTCAGGACTTAAGCGGGCATTCAGCGTGATCAGGTAATCGCTGAGCAATCCGGCCACTTCAAACGCTCCTTGTTCGCTGCCGATTTGCGGCTTGTTGCCGGTCAGCGGCCAGTTAAGGTTTTGCCAATCGCCGCGTACCGTTATGCGCGGCGTATTTTGCAAATTATCGAGATGGCCTTTCAACGATGATGTGAACGGGGATGACAAGCGATTGTCGAAATCCAATTGATTCAGGTCGCCGTTGACTGTCGTTGTCGCTTTCCATACGCCATAGTCCGCTGTGTTAGCCTGCCAATCGGCAGTTAAATCAACCGGAAAACCGCTGCCCAAACCGATTTGTCCTGTTGCCGTTGCGGCCAGCGTTTTGGCATTAATATCCAATGAAACGATGTTAACCCGGCCTTGTTCTGTATAGGCCGCCAAATGCAATTTTTGCAGTTGTTGCTGCCGGTCGCCTTGCTGAAACCTGAGATCGGTCAGCAGCAGGTTTTCAACAACGATCCGTACCGGCAACCGCAGCTTGGCATTAACGTCGAATGTGCTTTGTTCCGGGGGCGTTGTTTTTGTTACATTGATTTCGACCGCATTGATTGTCAGATCGACAATTTTTAAAAGGCCTGAAAACAGTTTGGAAGGTTGCCAAGCGAAAACAAGGTTTTTAATCGCGGCAGTTTTGGTATCGTCTTTATAGTGCAGATCGGACAACACAATGCGTTCAAGCAACCGGCCTTCAATGCTTTTAACCGAAACCTGTGCCGGTAAATAAGAAAAAACCGCCTGCAACAGCCAGCGGCTGCCGCTTGCGCTGTTCATCAAACCGAGCAGGCTGGCGGGGATCATTAGCAGTACAAATACAATAATCAGCAGAATGCGTTTCATCGTTTTAAAAACGGCAGTTTGTCCACGAAAAGCGCGAAAGGACGGCAATGGTTTACTCTCGTTCCCACGCGCTGCGTGGGAATGTAGTGCCGGACGCGCTGCGTCCCGTGTACGCCATACTCTGATCGTGATTCGCGGCGCAGCGCGCCTTGACTGCATTCCCACGCAGCGCGTGGGAACGAGGTATATTTTCGTGCCTTTCGTGCTTTTCGTGGACAAACCGCTATCCCAATGCTCACAACCTCGCCCCCGCCGCAAAATGGATTTGAAACGAAGAATCCGATTCGCTCAACGGCAACGCAAAATCCAGCCTGATCGGGCCGATCGGCGAATACCACCTGACGCCGACCCCGACACCGGTTTTAAGCCTGATGCTGCCCGGATTATAAGCATTGCCGCTATCGATAAACGCCGCAACGCCCCAGTCATCGAATAGGTAATGTTCATACTCGGCGCTGACCACGCTTAACAACTTGCCGCCGATCACATTACCGGAATTATCCTTCGGGCCCAGGCGCCTATAATCATAACCGCGCACGCTGTTCATGCCGCCAGCAAAAAAGCGGTACGACGTCGGCAGCTTGTCGAATTGATCGACCAGCGTTGCGCCCTGCTCGGCTCTGGCGATAAACCTGCCCCGCCAAGGGAATGGATGCATCCATACCGCAGCGACCGAACCCTGCGCAAAACTGACTTCGGAAATAGGATTCTTATAACTGCCGACCAGGTTAAGCTCCAACCGGTAACCTCGCGTGGGGCGCATCGTGCTGTCGGCAACGGAACGTAGCCAACTGCCGCCCGGCACCAACAAATAGACCTGGTTCGACGTACTGCCGATAGTAAAGTCTTCATAAACGGAATCGACAAACAGCGTCTGTTTCCAACCGTTATTAAGCGTGTGCTTTAAACGCGCGGAAAGCTTTGCCGCCTTGGAACGGTAAACGCTGACATCTTCCCGCTTAAAACCGGCGCCAACACTAAAAAAATCGCTGCTGGGATCGCCCAGCGGCACGTTGTATTCGGCGTCCGCGGTCGACAATACCGGCGTAATATCGATATTCGCATCGATAAAGTGCCCCCGGCGATTGACCAGGCGGTTGATATAAGCTGCATTAAATAAAGGCCCTTTATCGGTGTCGTAACCGATGCCGAAGCTGTAATAATGGCGTTTGCCGGGATAAAGTTTAATGCTGACGGGGATTTGGTCTTCGCGGCTGTTCGCGGTATCGGGGAGTATTTCTATCCTGCCGAAATAACCGCTTTTCGACAGAGCGGTGTGGGTTTTAGCCAGTTGCTCGCTCGAATAAAAGTCGCCGCTTTTGATCGTAATGAACCTGTCGACCAGATCGGGATTCAATATATTCTGTTCGACGGTCACAGCACCGAACACTTTGCGCTTACCGGTATTGAACACCAACTTGACCTGCGCCTTGTTGTTGGCTTTATCGATCAGTAATTCTTTTTCCGAAAACACAGCGTCCAGATAACCCCGTTCCATCGCCAGCGTTTCAAGACGGCTTTTCATTTTTTCGTATTGATCGTGACGCAGGGGTTTGCCGCTCGCAGTCAGCAGCGAATTGCGCAATTTTTGGAATTCGGGATCGTCGCGCGCATCGCCGTTCAACGTAATATCGACGTTGCTAACGATGGCCTGCGGGCCACGATCAATCGTAAAGTCCGCCCGCCAGCATTTGGAATCGAAAGCCAATGACTTTTTGACAGCGGGATTGTAATAACCCAATGCCCGCAAAGCCTGATAGACTTCGTCGTCGGCTTTGTTAAACAGGCCGCGTATTTTCCATTCCGGCGCTTGGCATTGTTCTTTTGCCAGCGACAGCATCAACTGGACATTTTTCTTGGCTTCGCCTGCTAGGCCGTTAATCGAAACGTCGGCCCCCACGGCGGGAGCCGACAAATACAGCAGCAGTGCAAAACCAAATGCTGAGGCATGCGTAGAGTACGAGACTGTGAAAGTATTCGTTTTAAAACAAAAGCATTCACCACGAAGGCACGAAGGACACGAAGTTTTCAATACACTGAGTTTAAACAATTACTTTTCCTTCGTGGTCTCGGCAACTGCTCCATGCGTTGCTCTAGCTCCTGCATCCGTGCAGTCGTTCGTGCCTTCGTGGTGAATAGGTTTTTAAACTAATTTTGATAATACTTTCTCAGTCTCGTACGCTGTGCATACCCTACGAGTCTTAAAGTTAATCGCACGGCAGTAGGCCTTCGACGATTTATTCAATAACGCCGGATAAAATCGCGAAAGGAAATAACTCCAACGGCTCACGAACAGAGAGCCGAAGACAGTCTTCCGCCGGCTCTGCCCTAATCCGGCATTGGCTGAACAATTCCCGATAACGCCTCGGCGCTTTTTGCGGCAATTCCAGCCAGCTGTCGGTCCCGGCATCTTCGGGCCCCCTGTTAAAACCGCTTAACCGGGGTACGACGATAACGATAAAGTTATCCTGGTCCTGCCGTGCAAAAGCCAGCAGCCGGTCCGCTCCCGCTCCATGCACATTAATTTTCAGGTATTCGCCGTTCTTGAATAAGCCGGCATTTTGATGCCGAAAACCTAAAGTCTGCATGATCACAAACAGCTTAATGCGCCCATCCTCGATATTTTCCAATAACGAGCCGATGAACCGCGACCGGTCAAAATCCGGTTTTGCCAATTCGTTTTCCATCTCGGTCAATATCCGGTTGTTCTTGTTGAAATCGACTGAGCGGCGATTGTCGGGATCAACCAATGTGAATTGCCAACATTCATTACCCTGATAAATATCCGGCACGCCCGGCGAAGTTAAAAGCAACACAACCTGCGCAATCGCGTTGTACAAGCCGGGTTTCCTGATTCGTTTTTCGAACCCGGTAAAATCTTTTAAAAATAATGTACTGACATTCGGATCAAGACATCGGCAGACAAATTGATTGACGGCTTGCTCATACTCTTCATTCGGGTTCAGCCATGAGCTGTATTGCTTGGCCTCGCGAATCGCCTTGATCATGTAACCGCGGATGCGTTCCCGATAATCTATCCACCCTGCATCGCTTAAATGCGTTAACGGCCAGGTTCCGATCAACACCTGGTAAAACAGGTATTCATCATTGCGGGCAATGACGACTTTATTCATCTTGGTTTTCCTAAAGCGGTTCAAGCGCTGCCAACGTAAAACCGCCTCCTGCCATTGCTGGGGTATTTCAGTCAATACATTGATTCTTGCCCGCACGTCGGCACTGCGTTTGGTGTCGTGCGTCGATAGGCACAGCATCGTATGCGGCCATTTCTTGAGCCGTGACTGGTTAAAATAATGAAAGGTATTGATGGAATTGCCGAAGCTGCGCGGATCGCCGCCGACTTCGTTCAAGGAGATCAGCCGGTTGTATCGATACAGCGCGGTGTCTTCATAGCCTTTCGCCATCACCTGCGGCGTATATTGTTGAAACTTCATTACAAATCTCAACAACTCCCCATCCGCCGCTATCGGATTATGTTCCAGCAGCAGAAGCTGGCGAATAAATTCAAACACGGTTTTATCGGCGGCCCAACTGCGTTGCTTGCCCTGGTCGACCGCCCATTTAATGTACTGACTGTCCTCTTTGCTGACGCTATAGCTGTTGATATAGGTCCGGTAGACAGGAAAACAGGCTATCACTTCCGACAAGGCGTTGCGCAATGCGTACAGCGTGTAATCCCGGGTTTTTGAACTGGCGTCGGCGATTTTGCTCAAGTGATTGGCCAGTACGTTGAGTTCGCTGGCCAGCGAGGTCGTCATCACCAGTCTTTTAGCCTGGTACACCAGTTCGTCAAAGTCCTGCCGATGTTCTATAAAGCGCGCATAGCAATGCGTTAACGGTTTCTCCGCGCCGCTATCGATAAAAACGCCGTTGACGATATTGGCGAACTCGTAACCGGTGGTGCCGTGAATCGGCCAGTTGTTCGATAAATATTCATAGTTGGCGACGATTTTCTCGGCGACGATATAGATCGGCGGCTGCCCGGTATCGGCATTTAAAACGGCCGCAATTTTATCGTTAAGATGCTGGTAATAGGCGACCGGGTCGTATAAACCGTCGGCATGATCAATTCGTAAGCCCTGAATCTTGTTTTCAGCTATTAGCGACAGGATCAGTTGGTGAGTCGCATCGAATACTTTTTCATCTTCAATCCGCAGTCCGGCCAGCTCGTTGATGTCGAAAAAACGCCGGTAATTGATTTCATCGCCGGCAACGCGCCAATACGCCAAGCGGTAAACCTGCTGTTCCAGCAACGCATGCAATTCGCCGCTCTCGCCCGCTATCCGGTTAACCTCCGCTATCCGGGCATCGATATACGCGACCAGTGCCGAACTGTCCGCGCAGAGCTTGGCAAGCTGTCTTTTAAAGACTTCTTTGTCGCGCTTGCGTTCTTCTATTTTTTCTTCGCTCCTGTCCGTGCATAACGGTAATTTACTGAAGCTGTTATCGATCGTCTGGTATTCCAGAAACACCGGATCGTCCGCCGCGAAATAATTCAATAATTGGTCGTTTTGCGAGCCCAGGATCAACGGATAAGTCTGCGGATCGACCGGAAAGCGGTGCCGATAGTAATAAACGCTGAACTCGCCTTGATCGGTATCGAAAGCCAGCTTCAGTTCCTGTTGTTCCAGTATGTTGCCGTAATGGTCGCCAAGCACAGGAAGCAGTATTTTATCTTGCAGCGTTTTCTTGACCGGACACCAGTCAATATCGAAAAACGAAGCGTAATAAGACGCCTGGCCGTTCTCCAGCACATCTATCCACCAGATATTATCGCTACCCATCACGGCCATGTGATTCGGGACAATATCCGTTATCAGGCCCATCCCGTTGCGCTGCAATTCGCCGATGAAGCGCTCGAAATCCTCGCGACTGCCAATTTCGGGATTAAGCTCGGTATGGTCGACGATATCGTAACCGTGATTGCTGCCCGGACGGGCTTTCAGATAGGGAGAAACGTAACAATGGCTAATGCCGAGCCGGCGAAGATAGCCAATAACATGGGTCGCATCGGCGAAAGTAAAGTACTTGTTAAATTGCAGACGATAGGTCGAAACGGGAATGTCTATATCTCTTTGCCGATTGGGATCAGTCATAAATCACAGTGTCTTGTGGAATTCTTATGGTTCCCACGCTCCGCGTACCCTCTGGGGCATAAATCATAACCCAGTGATGGACGCTCCGGCGTCCCGAACCGCAGAGCGGTTCATACTGCATTCCCACGCGGAGCATGGGAACGATAAGTTCGATCTTTAAACAATCGTCCAAGGCTTTATGTATTGACACTCGTTCCCACGCGCTGCGTGGGAATGCAGTGCAGGACGCGCTGCGTCCCGTATATGCCGGACGCAGATCGTGATTCGCGGCGCAGCGCGCCTTGACTGCATTCCCACGCAGCGTGTGGGAACAAGAAAAGACTTTATGTGTTATCGACTCTTTTCGTGCTTTTCGTGTCTTTCGTGGACAAGCCGCTTTTGCCATGATCATTCCCCGGCTTCCTGTAAACAAAAAATGACCGTCCAAGGATCCAGCCGGCCTTGATGCAGGTTTTTACGCGTATCCTTATCGCTGGCGAACAACACGTTGCCCTCGCAAGCGCACTGCACTCTTGCCGGATTTTTACCCAAATTGGCGACCAATGTCAGCGTTGAGTTATCGTTCAACAGCCATTGCACCGTTAATGCCCTGTCGTTAAACAGCAGGTAATACGCATGCCCGGCGCCGATGCCTTTTATGCGTGGAACGATCTGGCTTTTACGAAGACGCAGCAATTCCCGATGGAAGTTAAACCATTGCCGGTGCGGTTTCCGGTCCAGTTCATCCCATGCGAGCTTAGCCGCCCGGTAGGTTTGAAGCGCATTCGGCAACGGTATTTTTAACAAGGATTCCGCATTGTTATATTCCGAGAACTTGCTGAATTCCTGCAAGCGTCCCAGATTCACTTGCTCGCCCAAGTCTTCGGGAAAATCGACAAAATACGTAAACGGCTGACTGCAAGCCCATTCCTGTCCCATAAACAACAACGGCAGCGACGGCGTCAGCAATAAAATCGCTGTCGCCGCGCGTAGCGCTTCCTGACTGCAAAGGCTTGAGATACGCTCGCCCAATGCCCGGTTACCGACTTGGTCATGATTCTGTAAAAAAGATATAAAAGCCGTCAGCGGCAAATCGGTGCAGGATTCGCCTCGCTGTTTGCTGTCCTGATAAGCGGACAGTTCGCCTTGATAAGCAAAACCTTCGGTTAAACAGCGGCCCAGATGGCGCAGAGGCTGCTGTTTGTAATCCTGGTAATAACCGCTATCTTCGCCGGTCAGCAGCACATGCAAAACATGATGCAGATCGTCATTCCATTGCGCATCGAAATAACGGTACGGCAAGGTCGGATCGTGCCTTAAATAGCAGGCGATATTATTGTCGTTTTCCAGCACCAAATAGACAGGACGATCATATCCCGGCCCCAGACGCACGGCTTCGGACAACTCTTCCAGGATGTTCGGCGACGAATCGTCGAAAATGGCATGTATCGCATCGAAGCGTAAACCGTCGAAATGATATTCTTCGAGCCAATACAGCGCATTGTGGATAAAAAACCGGCGCACCCAATAATGCTCGAAAGCAATCGCATCGCCCCACGGGGTATGGGAGCGATTCGTGAAAAACGTCGGCGCATACCGATGCAGGTAGTTGCCTTCCGGGCCGAAATGGCTGTAAACCACATCGTTAAAAACCATCAGACCTTTGGCATGGGCGGCATCGATCAGGTCTTTAAGATCATCGGGCGTCCCGTAACGGCTGTCCGGCGCGAACGGCAAGACGCCGTCATAGCCCCAATTGCGCTGCCCCGGAAAATCTGCAACGGCCATTAATTGTATTGCGGACACACCCAGATCGACCAGGTAATCCAGGCGTTTTTTCACTCCGCTGAAAGTCCCTTCTTCACTGAAAGTACCGACATGCAGCTCGTAAAACACCGCCTCTTCCCAAGGCCGGCCTTTCCAGTCATTATCCTGCCATTGCCAATTTTCCGGGTCGATAACCTGGCTGGGGCCGTGAACATCCTCGGGTTGATAGCGGGAAACCGGATCGGGAACATAATGTTTGCCATTGATCAGGTACTGGTAATAAAAGCCGATACCGGCCAGCTCGGTGGTAATGCCGTACCAACCGTCAGCTTCCGGCGTCATCGTTAGCCTGAGTTCAGGCGCATTGCCTTGCAGGCTTAATTCAACCTTGTCGGCTCCTGGCGCCCATAGCTTAAAAGTAACCTTGCCGTCATCCCGCAAATGAGTCCCGAAAGGCATGGCATGACATGACATAGGCAGCGCTCAACTTAATTCGATACGGTCAACCGCGCCATGTTGTAGCGATACCATTAAGGTCAGGTATTCACGCAATTGCCGGGTTAACAGGAAGTTTTCGCGGACGAATTCCCTGGATTTAACGCCCATTTCCTGCGCTTTTTGCTTTTGATTGAACAGGTAGCGAATACGCAATGCCGCGCCTTCGGGCGTATTGACCAGAAAACCGGTATGAAAATTGATGACCTGTAAGCGAATGCCGCCGGTATCGCCGGCGATAACCGGTTTACCTTTCCAGAGCGCTTCGGTTACGGTAAGGCCGAAGCCTTCTTTAGTGGATTTTTGCAGCACAATATCGGCCAGCCGTTGCAGCGCGTTAATCGTGCGATGCGCATCGGGCGGCAGCTGGAGGATTTTAATATTCGGATCATCGCCTGCCGCTAGGCTCACTTCATTAAAAACGACCTCCCCTTCCGGATCGTCGGTCGCAGTCCCCCCAGCCAGTACCAATTGCAGTTTGGGAATATATTGCTTGGCCAGTTTATAAGCTTTTATAACCCCCACCGGATCTTTAAAGCGGTCAAAACGCGAGATCTGCGCGATCATCGGCGCACCGGGATCTATGTTAAAACGTGTCCGCACCGCATCCAGTTCGTCTTGAGTCAAATCGGCGTTTTTGTCGCTTAACGGGTCGATGCTGGGAGGAATAATATAAGCCGGATGCGGCAGCAGTTGCACAAACTGCGATAATGAAAAAATGCTCGCGTCGTACTCGCGCACAAAACGCTCAAGGAACCGCCAAGTGCCGCGATACGGATGACTGGCATCAATATGACAGCGCCAGATCCACTTGCCCTTCCGATTACTGCAATACTTTAACAATGCGGCAGGCTGCGGGTCATGGATAAAGACAAAATCAGCTTCTTCCAGCACGGCACGTAATTGCTTGGCATTTTGCTCGTTCACTTCCAGAAAATGGCCCAGCAAGTTATCGGGAATCGTAATCCGGTTGCCCTGTATCGCGTTATGCATGCTTTTTGTACACTGGTAGAACTCGCTGTCGCCGGTAATCACTTCCCAGCGCGTATCGATGTCCAACTCACGGGAAAGCGGCACAAGCTTTTCCAATATCTCCGCAACGCCGCCGCCGACGCGGGTCGAGTTTACATGAACGACAGTCTTGCCTTTCAACAATTCCGCCAGTTGTTGCAGATGCCGGATCACATCCGAGCCGGTTACGGCCGCATAAGCTTCTAACATTGATGTCATGGCACTCGCTCCGCACAATGATTTTGAAATGCGGTCGCCACTTGTTGGCGTAACTCGACCAAGGTACTGAAATAAGGATCGATACCGGCCAAGCGCTCGATTAAGGGCTGATAACTTTCACCGAAAAAAGTCAGCCACCGGGAAAAATCATCGGTGTTGTCCTGGGCTCGGCGGCGAGAATCGATGAAATGGTAAAAAACGCTGCTTGCCGACATGCCGGAAATCAGGTCCGCCATTTGGTGCGGTTCGCTTATTTCGGTGCGGGTATTGAATACGACAATATGCGAGCGAATAAATTCAAACTGTTTCGAGGCGCGCGTCCATTGCAGATATTCGCTTTCCTCCATGCGGTCATCGATGTATTCCAATAGCTGGTAGCGTAGCTCTTCCAGATCGGCAAACGAGGTCGGGTCGAGCACGGCCAATTGTTCGGCCAACTTGGTGTCGGAAAGGCTGTGGCGCACCCAGCTGGCAAAGTCATTGATGTACTCGCGCTCATCGAAATGCGGCAATAATAAATTCGCCCAAAAATGGTAGTACAAGCTGTCCAGGTTCAGGGTACTGATATGGTCGCGGAACTCTTTTAAGGTATTGGCGCGTCTATGTGTGGCAATTGCAATCAATGCGCAGTCTTTTAAGATGAAATGCGGTATTTCCGACGTAGGTTTAGCTATCGTATGCATGTTTGAAATTCCGTACGGATCGAATTAAATAAGTGAATAGTAATTTTGTAACTATTCAGCCACACAGGCAGAGCAAAGAGAGGTGAAAGGGCAAAGGGCGAAAAAAAGCTTGCATTTGGATTTAAGGAACGCAGCAATTTTTGGCCTTTGGTTTGGCATCTGTGTTCCATTTCTCTATGTGCTGAATAGTTACAAACAGGTTTATATTGAATACATCTGCTCGTAATACTCGATTTTAGCCTTGGCTTCGCCCCTCTCCGTTTCATCCTGTGATTCATCATTCTTGACGCTCAGCTCTTTTGGCTGGGCATCAAATTTATCTTGATGGGCTTCTTCGGTATTCATGATGTTTACCTCAAACAGTGACGCTATAAAGTCATGATTTGGTTAAAAATAACTTCCCGAAATCACTGTCTTCTATCGTCAAGCCGTTCGTGCTGAGCTTGTCGAAGCATGATCGGGTTGACGCGGTAGGCCTAAATTTTTTCCGTCCCCCCTTCGATAAGCTCAGGGTGAACGGAAAAAATTTTATCTGATCAATATCGGAAAATTATTAATGACCGTATCCTCAGGTAATCGCCAGACTATTTCCTTACATGCCGCTGCCGGAAGTAGCTGGCGGCGTATCGGTTATCGTCACTTCCACGCGCCGGTTTTGTTGGCGCCCTGAGGCGGTTGAGTTCGTCGCGACCGGGTAATCCTCGCCCATGCCTTGCACACTGATTCTTTCCGGCGCGATGCCGTTAGCGATCAGCAGATTCCCGACGGCTTCGGCCCGCATTTGCGAAAGGTTAGCGTTATAATCGGCCGATCCACGATCATCGGTATGCCCTTCAATTTTCACCCTGGTGTCGGCATGATTTCTTAAATACTCCACCAAGGGATACATATTCTGGAGATTTCCGGCTTTCAGGTTGGCGCGCCCCGTGTCGAACAGCACATCTCCCAATGTCACCAGAATGCCTTGCGGAACTTTTTTAGCTTTCAGCTTCTGAATTTCGGCTTCGCGTGCTTGCAAGCGAATCTGGTCTTTTTGGGAACTTAATTCTTCAAAAGTCTTCTTCGCTTCAGCCTGACTGGCAGTGGCTCGCGCCAAATCGACTTTCCGGCTGGCGAGATAAGAAAGGTGCTCAATCTCGTCGGAATCGTCATCATCCTCCCAAGAGGACTCGGCTTTTTGCAGCAGTTTTTCCGCCGCAAACAAATCCGCGGAAGCATTGGTCCTCACTGCAGGGTCGCTTGCCGCTTGCCGATAGTCGGCCCGAGCCCGTTCAAGACTCATATTGGCGGCCGGCGTGCAGCCTATAATCAATCCGCTCACTAGAACAACAGAAAGACCGGTCAAGGATGATGGCTGGAAAGAGATTTGTGGTCGCATGGTACGCCTCCAAAATGGCTGTTTATCTTCCTTCGCTTTCACGCGAAGATTCCTGTTTCAAGGCTTCGATCGCCTTCTTCATTTCATCCGCCTGCTTAGCCTCTCTTGCCGCCTCGGCTTTGGCATTGGCCAAATTCGCATCTGCAATGGCTTCTTCAGCCATCCTTCGCGCCTCATCATTTTCATCTTCATCCACTTTCTTGTTAGCGCGATTCAGTTTTGCACGGGCACTACTGAGCAGTGCGGGTTCGTACTGAGAGGTTCCGGCCCGTTCCGCGTTCTGAATAGCTAAATCAGCTTGTGACAGCAGCTCTCTCGGCGGTTCCGAGGCACACCCCGCCAGCAGCAAACTTGCCAATACTGCCGATGGCCCTAATCTGAAGAATATTTTAATTATTAACATAGTTAGTCCCTTCTGATGATCTACGGATTCACAAGAATCCAAATTACGGATTGGCGCGAAGAAGTTTTAGCTTGAAGCCTGAAATATCAATGGAAATTTATACCCAAAGGGCATAAGTTTCGTTTGAGCAGACAAGCTGCTCAACTCAGC
>CAZJOY010000095.1:0-5172 GCA_964547705.1 uncultured Methylobacter sp.
CTGATGTCGGTCTTTTGGGTATGCCTAATGCCGGAAAGTCCAGCTTGATTCGCGCGGTGTCGGCGGCAACACCCAAGGTTGCCGACTATCCGTTTACAACTTTGCATCCTAATCTGGGTGTGGTTAGTATTGATGATTTGCGCAGTTTTGTTATTGCCGATATTCCGGGGGTTATTGAAGGTGCGGCAGAGGGGGCGGGTCTTGGTTTGCAGTTTTTAAAGCATTTGCTGCGCACCGGATTGCTGTTGCACTTGATTGATGTTGAGCCCTACGAAAGCATGGACTCGCCGGTCGATGCTGCAAAAAAGATCATTCACGAAGTTGAAAAATGGAGTGATGAGCTGGCCGCCAAGCCGCGTTGGCTGGTGCTAAATAAGATAGATCGTCTACCTGTCGAAGAAGCTAATCAGCGTTGTCAAGCGATTGTTGATGAGCTGGGGTGGGTGGGGCCGGTCTTTAGAATTGCGGCAATTAACGGGGATGGTACAAGAGAGCTGATGTTTGCCATCATGAACTTTTTGGAACAGCAACGGCAGGAAAAAAGTGAGCAGGACTGATTTTGCCAAAGTTAAGCGGGTTGTCGTCAAGATAGGCAGTTCTTTGTTGACCAAGGGTGGGCAGGGGCTTGATAGAGTCTCTATTGCTGCCTGGGTTGAGCAAATGGCCGGTTTAAGGAGGCAGTCCATCGATGTAATCCTGGTTTCTTCCGGTTCCGTTGCCGAAGGCATGTGTCGACTGGGTATGAAAGTAAGGCCTAAGACATTGCATGAATTGCAGGCCGCGGCATCCGTCGGTCAAATGGGCTTGGTGCGCGTATTCGACGATAATTTTCAGCAGCATCGATTACATGCGGCGCAAGTATTGTTAACGCATGACGATTTGTCGGACAGGCAGCGCTACTTAAACGCCAGAAGCACTTTGCTGACCTTGCTCAAGCTCGGCGTGGTGCCTGTTATTAATGAAAACGATGCGGTGGCGACCGAAGAGATTCGTTTTGGCGACAATGATACGTTGGCGGCATTGGTGGCTAATTTGGTCGAGGCTGATCTGCTGATTATCTTGACTGACCAGAAAGGTTTGTTTACGGCTGATCCGGGCTTAAATCCCGATGCGAAATTAATTTCCGAAATCAGCGTTAATGATGATCAGCTGGATATAATGGCCGGAGGGAGTCGCAGTGGCTTGGGTCGGGGCGGCATGTGTACTAAAGTGCGTGCGGCGCGGCTGGCATCCAGGTCGGGTGCTGCAACAGTCATTGCTGCGGGTTCTGTTGATGATGTTATCGGTGCTGTAATTGCTGGGACTGATTTGGGTACTTATCTACTGCCGGATATAGAGCCGTTGGTGGCTAGAAAGCGTTGGCTTGCCGGTCAGTTGCAGGTTAAAGGTCAGTTGGTCTTGGATGCGGGTGCGGTCAGGATGCTGCAAAATGAGGGTAAAAGCCTTTTAGCTGTCGGCGTTAAATCGGCATCGGGTCGGTTTGAGCGTGGTGAGTTGGTTTCTTGTGTGGATGAGGCGGGTTTGGAGATTGCGCGAGGTCTAATTAACTACGGCAATGTTGACGCGCAATTAATAGCGGGCAAGAATAGTTCGGAGTTTGAGAGTATTCTGGGTTATTTCGACGATTCGGAGCTGATACATCGTGATAATTTGGTGGTGATTTAACAGATTCTCAGGTCAATAAAAAAGGCCGTAACTCAGTGAGTTCGGCCTTTTTTATTTGGTATTGCTAAAGCAATTAAGCGATAGCTTTTACTTTTGCATTTAGTCTGCTTTTACCGCGTGCGGCTTTATTCTTATGAATAATGCCTTTAGTAACTGCAGAATCGATAATTGGAACAGCCGTGTTGTAGGCAGCTTGCGCTTTTTCTTTGTCGCCAAGCTTAACTGCGGCAATAATTTTTTTGATGAAGGTGCGTAAGTTGCTGCGTTGTCCGGCGTTGCGAATACGGCTTTTTTCCGCTTGCTTCGCACGCTTTTTAGCTTGTGCTGTATTAGCCATAGTGTCTCGATTCTTGTGGTAAGTTAAATAAGCCCTACATTATCTTTATAAATGATATTATTGTCAAACTATTTTAACACCTTATAGCAGGAGCGGCATTGAGCAGGCAGCTTTTCAAATCGACAGTGGTTGTGGGTAGTATGACCTTGATTTCACGTATTCTCGGATTTATACGGGACATGTTGATTGCCCATATTTTCGGTGTGAACTTGGCAACGGATGCTTTTTTTGTGGTGTTTAAGATCCCCAATTTTTTGCGCCGTTTATTTGCAGAGGGGGCTTTTGCGCATGCCTTTGTGCCGATATTATCCGATTATAAAGAGCATGGCAGTAAGGTTGCGCTAAAACAGTTTATTGATAAAACAGCCGGTACCCTATCCGTGTTTTTACTGTTGATTACGCTGGTAGGTGTTGTTGCCGCCCCGGTGCTGATCATGCTGCTGGCTCCCGGTTTTGCCTGGCAAGAGACGCAGTACGAGCTATCCGTACAGCTACTGCAAATTATCTTTCCCTACTTTTTTTTTATTACGTTGGTTGCTTTTGCCGGCGGTATCTTAAATGCCCACGGACAATTTGCGATTCCTGCCTTAACGCCGGCATTTCTGAACATTTGCATGATTGCCGCAGCAATCTGGCTTGCGCCCTTAATGGACGAGCCGATTAAGGCCTTAGCATGGGGTGTTCTTTCGGCGGGCATCGTGCAGCTATTGTTTCAGGTTCCGGCGTTGATGCGTTTGGGATTAGTACCGCAGCTGAGATTGGGCTTTAACGATGCGGGCGTTAAACGTATTATAAGTCTGATGGTCCCGGCAATTTTCAGCGTTTCCGTGACACAGATTAATTTGTTACTGGATACTTTGTTTGCCTCGTTTTTAACGGTCGGTAGCGTATCCTGGCTGTATTATTCGGATCGTCTGGTGGAATTCCCGTCCGGCATATTAGGCACCGCGTTGGCAACGGTAATATTACCTAATCTAGCCAGAAGTCATGCCGCCGAAGACGCTGCCGCTTTTTCAAATGCACTGGATTGGGGATTGCGGCTGGTCATTTTAATAGCGTTTCCGGCCACCATCGGTTTATTGTTGCTGGCCGAGCCGATGCTATCAACGCTGTTTCAATATAATGAATTTGGTGTCAATGATGTGCATTTTGCAGGGCAGAGTCTAAAGGCATATTCGTTTGGTCTGCTGGGTTTTATCCTGACTAAAATACTGGTGCCGGGCTTTACTTCACGCGGAGATATGAAAACGCCGGTTCGATATGGCGTTTACGCGATGATAGTCAGCTTGGGTTTGAATATAGTATTGGTATTCCCGCTGGCGCATGCAGGACTAGCGTTAGCGACATCTTTGGGCGCTTTTTTTAACGCGGCTTTGTTATTGATAAAGTTGCAAAAAGACAAAATATATCAACCGGCAGCCGGATGGTGGCTGTTTTTTGCCAGAGTATCGCTAGCTGCTGGAGCAATGTCCACGAGTCTCTACTACTTTGTTGATGCTGAATGGTGGAGCCAGTGGGATTCCTTAACGAGAACCATCAATTTGGGAAAATGGATAGGGATAGGCTTGGCAATTTATACGATAACATTACTGTTAACGGGCTTAAGGCTAAAACATTTGGCCGGTCAGAGACAGGGTCAAGTCTAAACTGTCTAACAATATCAACCAGTTGAAACCGCCATAAAAACGCCGCTCCTGATATATTCCAGTCAAGAATTTGTGGCTGGCGGCTATCGGTCAAATTATGGTTGTCGCCTCCCACGGTTTTTTCTCGTGCGCTTTCTACCCACGCCATAAAAAAGGACCTGAAACTTTCAGGGGAAATGCGGGCAAATACAGAGGCAGCATAGTCTTAGCTTATTGTTTTTGCTTGTTTTTAATGCATTTGTCCTGTGTTTGAAGTGATTAACTGAAAGGAAATCCGTATCTGCGGGTTATAATGGTCAAGGTCAGTTCGTCCTGAGAGATGATTTCATTGGCCGCTATTTTCCTGTTTCCTGTTAGCGACTGCTAGAGACCAGGAATCGGGGAAAAACTACACTTGTAAAGAAGGGGGGGGCATGGCGACAACCATATCGGGAATGACCACCGGAGATATTGCAGCGTTAACTACAAGTCAAATTATCTCATTGACTAGTGAAGATATTGTTGCCTTGTCCACAAAACAAGTCCGGGCGTTAAGTACCGGTCAAACTGCTGCGCTGACAACTGCGCAAGTAGCGATATTGAGGACGAGCCAAATCGCTAGTTTGGAGATGTCAGACTTACAAGCGCTGAGCACTGCCAAGATCGCCGCATTAACCACGGCCCAAGCGGCGGCCTTGACGACTGCCCAGATTGTAAGTTTGACCACTAGCCAATTGGTCAGTTTGGAAGCAGCGGATCTGCGAGCGCTGAGGACAAATCAGATCGCCGCCTTAACAACCGCTCAAACCGTGCAGTTGACCTCATCCCAGTTAAGCGCGCTGATGACCACACAACTTAGCGCTTTGAGCACCAAGCAAATTGCCGTGCTCAATCAGAGTTTTTTTACCGACTTGACCAGCTCCGGAATTGCTGCGCTGAACACCGCCAGCATTGCCGCCTTATCGACCAGTATCATTGCCGGCTTATCGTCAACTCAGGTCGCGGCACTGAGACCGGCGCAAATCGCTGCCTTAAGGACGGCTCAAATCGGTGCAATTGAAACTGGGGATATTGTCGCATTAACCACGGCCCAAGCGGCGGCCTTGACGACTGCCCAGATTGTAAGTTTGACCACTAGCCAATTGGTCAGTTTGGAAGCAGCGGATCTGCGAGCGCTGAGGACAAATCAGATCGCCGCCTTAACAACCGCTCAAACCGTGCAGTTGACCTCATCCCAGTTAAGCGCGCTGATGACCACACAACTTAGCGCTTTGAGCACCAAGCAAATTGCCGTGCTCAATCAGAGTTTTTTTACCGACTTGACCAGCTCCGGAATTGCTGCGCTGAACACCGCCAGCATTGCCGCCTTATCGACCAGTATCATTGCCGGCTTATCGTCAACTCAGGTCGCGGCACTGAGACCGGCGCAAATCGCTGCCTTAAGGACGGCTCAAATCGGCGCAATTGAAACTGGGGATATTGTCGCATTGACCACGGCCCAAGCGGCGGCCTTGACGACTGCCCAGATTGTAAGTTTGACCACTA
>CAZJOY010000095.1:5272-14419 GCA_964547705.1 uncultured Methylobacter sp.
GACGGCTCAAATCGGCGCAATTGAAACTGGGGATATTGTCGCATTGACCACGGCCAGCATAGCTGCATTAACAACTACCAGTGTTAATGCTTTGAGAACCGTTCAAATCGCGGCTTTAACCTCAAGGCAGATTGGTGCATTGACAGCCACACAAGTTGTTGCAATGAGTAGTGAACAATTTTCCGCAATTGAATCGGCCGATATTTCGGCTTTGAGTACCCGTGCTATTGCTGCACTAAGTACTACTCAAATTTCAGTCATGACGACAGCTCAAGTTTTTGTGCTGACTGCTACTCAGCTCCATGCAATGTCAGTTCCCCAATTAGAAGCATACTTAACCCTAATGGGTACTCCAATCGTTTTGGATTTGAATGGGGATGGCGTCCAAACGCTTAGTATCGAATCGGGTATCCAGTTTGACTTATATGCAATAGGCGAAAAACTTCATACAGGATGGATTTCTTCAACAGATGGGATTTTAGTGTTAGATCATAATCATGATGACATAATCCAGAATGGTTCTGAGCTTTTTGGAAGCACTACAATGCTTGCTAGCGGTGAGAAAGCCAAGGATGGTTATACGGCTCTGCGTGAGCTGGATAGCAACGGCGATAATGGGATCACTCAAGCGGATGTACAATGGGTTAATCTAAAAGTCTGGGTAGACAAAAATTCAGATGGTATTAATCAAGACGATGAAATGTCTGCACTTGACTCTTTAAACATCACGAAACTTGACTTAAATGCCGAAGTAACTTTTGCTAAGAATAATGGTAATTTGATTGGCTTGACTTCAAGCTATCATACTGCCGATGGACTTGATCACGCTATGGCTGATGTCTGGTTTATTACGGACAAGAATCAGGTTGCTAAAGCGACTGGACTAAACGAGCAGACAGCCACTGATAATCTACAAAAGCAAGTAAGTAGATTGACCCAAGCAATCTCATCATTTGACGATTTGCAAAACGCTACTTTGGAAAATGCGGCCAGCTCGATGACATTCCTAATGCATAGCTCACAAATAGCGTCCGTTGCCGGTAGTCTGGAGGAAATAGTGAATACTTTGAAACAATTAAATTCTAACGTAAACCTAATAGTTAACTCGGATCAAAAGACCAACTCACTTCAAGTGTGCGTTAATGGGCAATCGTTAGTGACAAATACGCCAGATTCTGCAAAGACTGCTTTGTTAGCAATAGTGGGCGGGGCACCGTTGTTGCCTGGGTAGTTCAAATACAGGTCGTTGTGCAACAGCTTATCGGCAACCCCTTCTTTTAACAAGCTGCCTCATTCGGTGAATTTTCATTCCAGTCAGGCGGCTTGAAATGACTGGTATTAATTCAGGCGAAAAAATCGATGAGCGGCGCCGATTATGCAGGGTGCGGGATTGTTGTGTCAGTGTGGTTCAAGTCCAGCGCTATCGTTGAATTCAGTACCGCAGAAGATGGACTCTATCCGATCACGTTACTCATGCTTTTAATTTTGCCAGCAAAAGGTGCGTTAGGTTTAATTAAATCGGGTGATGGCGATCCTACGAATTAGCCTTTATCTTTTTTGGCTAATAGCATCAGATTGATCCGCCTAAGGCTACACTGACGCTCATCAGTCAATACTCGGTGCAACTGCACCTGTTTTAGTTCGTGTATCTCGCAATTAACCGCCGAGCGTCTGGTCCTGTTTTTTAAACCAGCCGAGTGCGTGTTCAAAATGCTGCGGGGTAAAATCCGGCCAATATTCATCCCTGACATAAAAATCGGCATAAACCGATTGTACCGGCAGAAAGCCGCTTAATCGACGTCCTCCCCCCCAACGCACAATCAAATCCAGCCGTGAAACGTCTTCCGAACGCAAGCCGCCGTTTTTAAGGCCGGCTAAATCCCATTCCCAGCCATAATTGATCAGCAGGTTTACCTTCATGCCTTCACCCTGACGTTGCCGGAACTCCTTTAATGCCGGAGGGAAGTGTTTCGAGGTGTCGTCGCCGACCACAAGCAAAGCAGCTCCTCGGCGTGCCATCTCGAAAGCGAACGCTACAGAGGCTTCACTGAATGCGTTTTTCTGTATCGAAGGCCGCTTTAGATTATCTTGAGTAAAACAATAAATCGACGCTTCTTGAATTCCGTATTCTCTACACTGCTCATATAGCAGCAAGCCCGGACTGATGCAGTAAGCATAACCGGCTTCTTTAGTTAGGCCATGATCGATGGCCCAGCGGCGGTTTCCATCGGGGATGAAGCCGACATGACGTGGAATACTATTTTTCGCCATTGGTTACCCCTTATTCCAACATAAGGCGATTTTGACCGGCATGCCCGAGAGCTATTCGCACATGGTGTACTTTAGTTTCACGTTCAACCGGCTCATAAAGCACTAAATTTTTTTTCATGATTAATCCCTCTATCCATTGAAATAATCTGCTGAAATTCTTCCTATAGCTGATATTGCGATTTGTAACATATAGACCTAACAGCGCATTAATCGCCAATGCGAATAAAAGCAGGAAACGGCCAGCGCTGAAGCCAGTTGGCCGTGCATGTTGGTCAGTTCTAAGGCCAATTAGCCGGCAACCTCCGGGTTCCTTTGCATGCTTCCCTGAGCACCATTACTTGGCCGAAAATCATTTATGACAATTAATGGTCGCGCCAACTACTTAGTCGGCGCAACTATGGCACATTAAGAGATAGGGCGCGATTTATCGGTCGGTCTTGGCTGCCCCATTTCAGCCGTTACCGGCATGATGAAACCGAAATAAGCGGCTGCTGCGGCTGTCAGTAAATGTAACCAGACATCATGGCTGAAAAGAGGGACCAGTCCAAACAGCGTGTTCAATGCCGGAATGAGTCCAAATACGCCAAGCACGGCATAGATAACGGCGAGGCCGCGAGAGTAAACACGAGAGCCGTCGAGATCCCTGTAAACTAAAATACCCCATGCGCCAAGCATCAGATGCACGATATTATGCAGCGAATTGACCGGGAACATCCCAAACAGCAAGCCATAAGGTGTTGTCATGGTCGGAGCATTTGTGGGGGGAGCCGACATTAGGGCCGGAAAAAAACCCAATATACCGACAATAAAATAAATAACGCCCATGGATAGGGTAAATGTACGTATGTTCATCGTTGCCTCCAGTTAATTTCAAAACTGTAGATATAAAGTTGAGTTGAGCAGCTTGTCTGCTCAAACGAAACTTATGCCCTTTAGGTATAAATTGGAAAAGCTATTCAACCGTTGTCCGCATCATCGCTTTCCACCGAGTCCATATCCTACATCCTTGTCCATTTCCATCGCCGCAGTAACGTCATTCTTACGCTTGCAGATCCCTTAGCCTAATGCGGTCGTATCCATGCTAACCCTTTTTCCTTGACGAAAAGCTTGTCTTCTTCCTTTTACGTGTGATCCGTTCCACATAGCAATTGTTATCGCCTTCAGGAATTTTGGCGTATTCAATCAATAAAAAAATAATACGGTTCCCGAGCCGAAACGTCTGTGCGTTGGCGTACAAAACTACTGACGGCATAAATAGAAAAGTTCACTCTTACTGCGCTGAATCATCACTCAATCACAAGCTAGGAGTCTTGCTCCTTCGAAATACTGAACTCCGGTTCCTGGTGGGCAATATGGCGCTGGGCTTTCAAGTAATCCTCGTAATACGGTTGACAGAGCACGCGCCGCAAAATGCCTAGTTCGTCAGCTTCCACATCCCATAAGCCGCTGTTATGCCAATGGTGATCGTTTTCCCAGTCGGTGCGGTCGACAATGGGATACAGGCAGATGCCTTCCAGCGGTACGCCCATTTGTTGCGCCTTGCGCACTTCGTCGGCCAGTTCCGTAATCCATTTTCCCCGCCCATGGCCGACGTGGCTGGTTTCGCCGATCAACAGCGGCACTTGGTAACGGTCGTAGACTTCCTTCAGTAACTCACTCAGCGCTATGCGCCGGGGGTCGCCGAGGTGCCAGTGGAGTCTGTCGTTGGTCAGGTACTCCCATTGGTTGGAGTGGTAATAATTGACGCCGATGATGTCGAGATACTTGGGATCGCCGCCCAGGTCTTTATCTCGTGATCCGCAGATCATATCCCATGCTTCAAACATAGAGCCGCGTAAGCCTCGTGCATCCTCTTTCAGGTCGGGGCGGCCGGGTGGTGCAATAACATGGATGATCGGATCGACATGGACGATACGTGTCCGAGGGTCGACGGCCCATAGCGCTTCAATGGCCTCGATTGAGGCACGCACCAGTTGGCGTTTTAATTCGTAATCCCGTCCCTTGCCGTGAACCGCATAGGGATACATTAGATCGCTATGGCAGATCGCCCAACAGATGAAAGAAATTTCATTGATCGGCGAATAGAGCGGTTCGGCATTGCTATGGTCGGCGATATATTGCGCCACTTCACCGACGAAACGGACGAAGCGGCGCACAAAGTTGGGCGAAAACAGGTCCAGATCGTCCGGCCAACCGTAATGGCATAGCGTCCAAATAACCTGCACGCCGTGCTCGTTAGCGGCCCGCAGCATCGGGTCGAGCGAGGAGAAATCGAATTGGCCGTAGCGTTCGATCAGGTGCCAGCGCAGGCTCTCCCGCACCACCTGTATTCCGACATCGCGCAACATCGCGTAATCGCTGTCCACCAAAATATCGTGATGGGTGGAGTGGACCATATCCAAGCGTTTGCCTGAAGAATTAATGTGGCTGGCTCCCTCGAATCCCGCTATCCAGAAAGATTTTAAAAATGCCGGAGTAGTGTGGCTGGTAGTCATACGCATAACCCTCATTAAGACCAATACAAGAGCCTAAGTTATCGATTGATGAATATCCGTATTAACCCGCATTCCATTCCTATTAATATCCGGCAACCAAGACACTGCCGTGATACCCCTTGGCGTGATATGCGGCCAAAACCTCTTTACCAACTTTATAGCCCTTTCCTGTCCGCGCCAGCGCGACACAAGCACCGCCGAATCCTGCTCCGGTGAGTCGGGCACCGTAGACGTCAGGATGCTTTTGCAACAGTTCCACGAGGCAATCGAGCTCAGGAACCGAAACCTCGAAATCATCCCGCAGACTGGCATGAGAGGCATTCATCAACCTGCCGAACTCGTCCGCGGAAACGCCGGACACCGCATTAAGCACGCGCCGGTTTTCGGATACGACATGGCGAGTCCTGCGCTTCAGCGGTTCCGGCAGGGTGTCTGCCGCTGCCAAATCGCGGATATCGCGCAGCGCTACGACACCTAACTGGCGGGACGCCTCTTCACACTCCGCTCGTCGCTGGTTATAAGCGCTGCCGGCAAGACGGCGGGGGACGCCGCTGTCCAACACGACAAGTTCGCTATGTTCAGGGAGCGGCAACAGCCGGCGTTCCAGCGTCCGCGTGTCCAGGAACAGCATATGCCGCTCATCGGCCAGGCTGGCCGCCATCTGGTCCATAATGCCGCAACGTACGCCGGCAAACCGGACTTCCGCCTGTTGGGCGAGCAGAGCAATATCGACATCGTCCACGGCAATATGGAAAAGTGCGCGTAATCCCCGCAATACGGCCACCTCCAGCGCCGCGCTGCTGGACAGGCCAGCTCCCATCGGCACGTCCGAACGGATCAGCAGGTTCACCGGAGTTACGGTATCAATCATTTCTTCCCGCAACACTTCGACGCAACCCGCCAGATAAGCAGCGAAGCCTGACGGAAAGGTGCCGCCCACTTGGTATTGGACAAGCCCGTCCTCCATGTTCATTGAACAAAACCGGTTCCATTCGTCGGGGCTCCGGGATAATTCCACCTGGGTGCGTTGCGGAATAGCGATAGGCAGCACGTAGCCGTCATTGTAATCGGTGTGCTCTCCGAGCAGGTTGACCCGGCCCGGCGCGCTGGCTTCTATTTCCGGTTGGACGCCGAAGATATCTTCAAACTCAGAGACTTTAAGTTCAGAGTAACTCACAAGATTACCTCCACCGCTTGCAACTCCCTGGCTTTCTCCTCAGGCAGCGCATCATTGGCGAACATGCCGGCGGCAAGTTCCGTACCGGCCAAATATTTCAGTCGGTCGGCCGTGCGATAGGGCGGATAGAACTGGGCATGCAGATGGGTTTCCGGATGCGGTTCGCCATCCAGGGATGCCTGGTACCAGGCCATTAAATACGGAAATGGCCGTTGCCACAGCCCGTCATATTTGAGCAGTACCGTTTTCAGCGCTCGAGCCAAATCCGTCCGCTGTGCTTCGTCCAGCTCGGAGAATGTCGGCACCGCTTTCAGCGTGGCCACCCAAACTTCGTAGGGATAGCGCGCCCAGGACGGCACAAAGGCGACCGCTTTCGGGCCGAGGTATAGCAAACGTTGATTATTTTCTATTTCCATTTCGATCATATCCTGAAGTAGCGGTGAATCGACCAGTTTGTAATAAGCCGCTTCGTTCTCCTGCATCAGCTGGGGAACCGGTGGAACAAAGGGGTAGGCATAGATTTGGCCGTGAGGATGGTGCAAAGTCACGCCCACCTCGGCGCCGCGGTTTTCGAACGGCAAAACGTAGCGGACATCGTCGTGTTGAGCCAATACCTCGGTGCGCCGGCCCCAGACCTCCAGCAGCAATTCGATATGGTCCAGCGGCAGGCGGCCTAAGGAGCCCTGCGGGTCCTGGCTAAAAACGACAACTTCGCATTGGCCGCGCGCCGCCAAGGTGTCGACGATGCTTTCCGGCGGATCGTGAGACAAGGCGGTCAAGGCAGGAAACCGGTTATCGAACACGGCAATATCATAGTCGCCGACCGGTAATTCGGTCGGGTTGTCCGGGTTATCGGACGGCAAAAAAGGGTTGTATTCAGCCGGTGGGTGAAACGTCCGAGTCTGGCGATAAGCTGCATAAGCCACCCATTCGCCGCGCAACGGATGCCAGCGCAGATGCGGATTAATGCCGGGCGGAGCCTCCAGCAACGAGGACCGGACATTCTCGTCAATCGGCCGGCGGCTGTACAGGCTTAGCTTGCGGCCGTCAGCCTTGTGCATTTCACGGCTGTGCATGAGGATCTCCACGTACCGCTTTGGCGATTTCTTCCAGCGGGATTTTCGGCCTACGGTCGGCGAACAATAGCCCGTTAGCCTCCTGAAACGTATCGGCAAACTGGGTATAGCAAAAGCCGCTAAACATCGCGGTCAAGCGCACCACTTCGATAATGGCCTGAACCCGGTGTTGAAACTCCTCCTCATCGTCAATTCGGATATATCCCCAGCCTTGTTGATGGTAGCGTTCGTCTTCCGGGCTGATAAAAGCCGCGCCGCCGAATTCAGAAAGCAGCACCGGCTGGCCCCGATGAGGATGACCGTCGAGGGTCAGGATGCGTCCGCCAGTCCAGCGCCGGTCGAAGAACTCCTGCATTTTCACCTCCGGCCCATAGCGGGCGCGGATGTGGTTCGGATCGGAATCGTAATCGTGGATGCCGATGATGTCGGTGGCCGAACTTTCCCAGCCGTCATTGCCGATTACCAGACGAGTTTGGTCCAACGAGCGGGTCAGATGGTAAAACGCTTCCACCGCGTCTCTGGATGCCTGTAGGTAAGGCAGGTCGGGAACGCCCCAGGATTCATTGAAGGGTACCCAGATCAGCACGCAAGGATGGCTGATGTCGCGCTCGATCACTTCGATCCATTCTTGCAGCAAGCGGCTGATGGCCTTGTGGGTGAAGCGGTAGGCGCTGGGCATTTCGGTGCTCACGATCAGGCCCAGCACATCGGCCCAATACAGATAACGAGGGTCTTCGACTTTTTGATGCTTGCGCACGCCGTTAAACCCCATCGCTTTTGCCAGCTCGACATCCTTCCGTAATGCGTCAGCGTCCGGAGCGGTCATCAGCGAATCCGGCCAATAACCCTGGTCCAGTACCAAACGTAACGCATAAGGCCGGCCGTTCAACAGTATGCGTTCGGACTGGACTCCGATTGAACGCAATGCGGTATAGGAAAAGAATTCATCAATCGCTTTGCCATCCTGAAGCAGTTTGACTTCGACATCTATCAACGTGGGACGCTCCGGCGACCACAACATTTCATTGCGAAAATCCTCAATGCCGGGATCGGACAGCCCGATTCGCCGATGGACTTCGCCGCCGGTCACATGGTAAGTATCTTCGGCCAGCACTTGGCTTCCGCAATGAATCCGAACCGTCACCGAGGTGCCGTCGGGCCGGCTACCGACCACATAAGCATCGACAGCGATTTCCCAGCGTTCCATATTCGGTGTCCAGCGGATATTTTGAATATAGGTATCGCTTACCGGCTCCAGCCAGACCGTCTGCCAGATGCCGGTGGTACGGGGATACCAGATACTGTGCGGTTCCAAACGCCAGTCCTGCTTGCCGCGCGGTTTTTCCAGATCATGCGGATCGTCTTCGGCCCACACCGAGATGCGCTGCCGGGTGCCCGGATTCAGCGCGAACGTGATGTCGGCGCTGAACGGCGTGTGGCCGCCCTGATGCTCCGCTACTTTCATGCCGTTGACCCAGACCCGCGCCTGCCAGTCAACTGCACCGAAATGCACCAGTATCCGCGACCCGCGCCAACCATCGGGCAGGTCGAACTCCCGCTCGTACCAACAGGCCCTGTGAAAGCCGGTATCGCCGATCCCGCTCCGGGTGCTTTCCGGAGCAAACGGCACGTTGATGGTTAAAGGCCAGTCCGGAATATCTTTCGGTATTCTGAACTTCATGTCGTTATCGAAGCGAAACTGCCACGAGCCATCAAGCGACATCCAGGCAGATCGACGTAATTGAGGTCTTGGATAGTTGGTGTCCATCATCGCGTTCAACCTTTGCTCAGGCCATTTGAAGCTGCGGCGGCAACCTGTTTGGCCTGGAGTTCGCGTACGCTATCTACGGCCCGCTTGCCGGCCAGAAAGGCATGGTCGGAATTGTAGTATTCCCATTCGCTATAACGACCAGCCAAGACAATGTTCTTCGTGGTGAGCCAGTCGCGAATCAGTTTAACATTTTTTGGACGGTCATGGTCGTAGACCACATACGCAAATGGCATGTCGACTTGCTTTGCGGCCAAAACGGTGTCTTCAGAGTTGAATACTCCGACATTTTGACAGTCCTTGATTGCCCGTTCTATGAGTTCTTCGCCATCACAGGGCAGCGGTTTGTATTCGGAGTAG
>CAZJOY010000096.1:0-14157 GCA_964547705.1 uncultured Methylobacter sp.
TTGAGTTATTTTATCAACCTATCGGGCTGTCCGTTTTTATTAGACCACTACAGCATTCTCCAATAACTCTTTTTTCCATTGACTCACCTGGTTCGGGTGAACGCCATGTTCTTGAGCAATTTCATTGCTCGTATTCAACCCTTTGACGGCTTCTAAGGCAACCTTGGCTTTTTGCGCACCCGTAAAAATCTTCCGTTTCTTTTCACTCATTTTTCGGCCTCTAATTTAGTTCAGAGCGTAGCTTAAACTACTGTCCGGATTTCGGGGGACCACTATACACATCACCTGCTATATGAAGGCTATATCACATTTTCATAAATACAACTTGAAGCAAAACTCAATTCCCTATATTTTCTAATCTTATTTAAAAAGCAAGACTACCAAAGGAGACCACTTAAATATCGCCGCTTACCTTGTCAGTAAGAGTATTTCTAATGGTTTTACCGTGCCAATACGCGACTGATTATAAGGGCTAGCTATCAATTCAAATTCTAAAAAACAAAAGAGGTTATCTATGTTTAAAAATATTATTATTTCGTCCATTATTTTTATTACTTCGCTTTCGGCTCAAGCTGCATTGCAAACTTATACGGTCAAGGCAAAAGTTTTCAATATATACGGAACACTTCCCAGTTCATTATCGACACCGCTGATCAATGATGAAATTACCATGACTTACATTCTGGAAGATACCACATCCCCATCGAGCGACATCAACGGAGACACGTATTGGCAGTTTTATGCTAACCCTGCAAACCCAAACCCTGTTATTGAAGTATCCTGGGCGAACACAACGGTCAAAACTTCGCATTTTGAATCGTGGATTAATCTACGTGTTGACCACAACACCAATAACGGTAATGCAATTAGGCTCTACACATTAGACAGTTTTGGCCATTTTGAGATAAATAGCAATCCCACTCAGGATGTTAACTTTGTTATGCTCAGTCTTTTCAGCCAAGGTCCTTACCAAACCTATACCCCTTGGGTCGCTCCTGATTTGGCTAAGTATATTGATAAAAGAGTGGCGATCGGTGGGAATGGCTGGCAGATTGACGCGAATGTAACCTCTATTGTGAATGCACAAGAGCAACCATTTACTGTCTGGCCGGGCGATGGCACTATGCATGTCACCCAGCAGTTTGATCTGTTTGTTACAGCACCGGAAGGCTATAACTACATAGAATTTGTTGCTGACCCAATAGCGCCGCCATTACCGATCCCATGTGAAATCGCACCGAATGCCTATGGCGAGACTGAAATCAAATTTCTTTGCCGCAATTTAAATACCGGCAGCTTGCAACTTTTCTTGGCAAATTATAACGGTATAACTATTCGTCTAAAGAACTTCGCCACAGGAAAATCGCTAGAGCGCGTAATGAACTGGCGGATGGTTCAATAAAATTTATATACCGACTCACAAAAAGCCAAGCAGGCAATATACTGCTTGGCTTTTTCATTAAGTATCGTCAGCTTACGTTAACAAAGTGCTACTTCTTTGTATGCTATATCCTAACAAAACTACATTATTTGAAGTTCAAGATAACGGCGACAACAGATATAGTGGTTATAGGCTCAACACGTTAACCCCGGTAGAGCGATTTCGCCTGATGTAAACCCGCCGCTAAGAGGACTACAAATCCTGGCTCGCCCGACTTCGCTAAGAAAGACGTTTGATCTATATAAACTATCTGAAGAAAACGAGAGCTGTAACGGGAATGCTTCACCTGTTGTCACGCTTGCCGTTCCCCGTCTAAAGTCAAAAGTGATATGGTATTGCGTTTCGGTACGGAACCTGATGGTAGCGAAATCGGTCGCCCCCGAAACAAGTTTGATCTCACAACCGGTTCCTGCGTTAGCGGCTTGCGTACAGTCGCAGCCTACAGCCTTGGTTGTTAATCCGTAACACCACGCTCCGGCACTTGTAGACGTTCTCTTAAGTGAAAAAACGACATTGCTATTGGTTTTGATCGCCCTGATCCGTGCTAACTCCAAGTCCGACTTAACCGATTCCAGCGCCTGTTTTAACCGGTTTTGTTCTGTCATGCTCTTAAATGATGGGACGGCTATGGCAGCTAGAATGCCAGTAATCGCAATGACAATTAATAGCTCAAGTGTAGTGAAACCACGATTATTTATTATTTTATTCATCTATCAATCTCGTTTTAGCGATTGGATTGCTTGCCGATGTTTAAATTCGTCGCGTAAATTCGCGAGGACTACTAAACAAAGCCTCATGTAAGCCAATACTACTACCAATGTAAGCTAATGCTATCACTATTCAGATAATCGATAAATTTTAATTGGGCCGCTGCTCACCAGCGCCGCTCTTCCCGCACCAGATCAACCAACTCGGGACCCCGCACAGGACGGCTGACATAATAACCTTGAGCCAGGTCGCAGCCATGATCGCGCAGGAATTCGAATTGTTCTTTAGTCTCCACGCCTTCAGCAACGACTTCGAGGCCGAGCTTTTTTCCCAGCGTAATACTGGCTTCAACGATGGCTGCGTCGTTGGGATCGTGGGTCAGATCATGGACAAAACTCTGGTCGATCTTAAGCGCATCCAGTGGGAAACGCTTGAGGTAGGCCAGCGATGAATAGCCGGTACCGAAGTCGTCAATGGCAATCCGAACACCGAGAGCCCGTAATTTCTTCAGCGTATCGGCTGCCGCAGCCGGGTCCTGCATGACGATGTTCTCTGTTACTTCCAGCTCTAACGCATTCGGGGGCATGTTTTCCTGTTTCATGATGCGGCTTACTTTGCGTAATAATTCCGGATCACTAAATTGAGAGGCTGAGACGTTAACGGAAATACGCATGTCGTGAAGCCCCATTTCCCTAAATTCGGCGCAGGCCTGGCTCAACATCCATTCTCCCACCGGTATGATCAGCCCGGATTCCTCCAGCATTGACACAAAGCCGGCCGGCGATACTAAACCGCGTTGAGGATGCTGCCAGCGGATTAGCCCCTCCATGGCGGTGATGCGGCCGGAGCTAAACTCCGCTTTAGGTTGGTAATAGACCAAAAACTCGCTACGCTTAAAAGCCAGGCGCAAGTCGGTTTCCAGAGTCAGCATTTCATGGCTGCGCGCATTCATATCCGGTGCATAAAAACGGTACTGGTTGTGTCCCGCCATGGAGGCCCGGTACATGGCCGTGCCGGCATTGCGCAATAAATCTTCAACGCTGGCGCCATCATGAGGATAGATAGCAATGCCGGTACAAAAAGTGATGTAAGCTTCCTGCGCACCTAATGACATCGGCCGCTCAAAAGCCGAATAAACCTTCCGTAATACAGCTAATACGTTTTCCGAGCGCGCCAGATCGCCGGCTATGATCGCGAACTCGTCCCCCCCGTGACGGGCAATCGTATCGTTAGGACGCAAAGCGGCTTGCAGTCGATCGGCAATCTGCTGAAGCAAGGCATCGCCGACTGCATGCCCCATGCTGTCATTGATCCGTTTAAAGTTATCCATATCCAAAAATAATACCGCAACGGAATTATTGGCATGCCGGGCGCGTTCCACTTCCGCGCTCAAACGGTCCATCAGCAAGACCCGGTTCGGCAGGCCGGTCAGCGTATCGTGGGTAGCCTGATGCCGCAATTCGGCTTCGAAACGTTTACGTTCGGAAATATCGCGAGCAATCGTGGACAAGTATTCGACATTGCCGGCTTTATCGCGATGTGCCAGCAAGACTTGCGATACCGGAACCTCTATTTCGTCGATACGCCGTAAAGCAGTCTCTCCGGACCAACTGCCTGTACGGTAGGCAACAGGCCACGCCTCGCTCTGCAATTGTTGCTTGATGCGTTCGGGGAACAGCTCTGTCAGGCAAAATTTGCCAAGGTCCAGTTTGGGGTCAAGACCCAGCATACGATAACCGGCATTGTTGAGATAATGAAGGCAACCATCGGGATCGTCGAGAATTGCGACCAAGTCAGTCGTCGCTTCCAAAATAGCAACCAGCTGATCGCGCGCTTCTTCGGCTTTTACGCGTTCTGTAATATCCCTGCCCGTAGACACCAAATGCATCACCCGCCCCTGCTCGTCCTTTAAAGGCGTAATAACCTTCTCTTCATAAAACAGCTCGCCGTCCTTTCTGCGATTGATCAACGTTCCCCTGAACATTTCGCCCTTGGTCACCGTTTGCCAGAGAGTCTGGTAAAAAGCCTGATCGTGTCGGCCGGATTTCAACAATGAAGGTTTATTACCGATGATTTCGGCCCGATCATACCCGGTCATGCGTTCGAAAGCCGGGTTAATATACTGAATCATGCCATTGGGATCGGTAATCAGCACACCGTCGGCTGCCTGCTCTACAACCAGGGACAGTATCCGCAACCTTTGTTCGGCTTTACGGCGTTCCCGTCGCTGCTGAGCTTCCTCGAGCTCGCGCGCCACAGCCGGCGCCAAGCGCGACAGATTGCCTTTCATCACGTAGTCTTGGGCACCGGACTTCATCGCTTTCACGGCTGTATTCTCGCCGATCGTACCGGACACAAAGATAAAAGGCAGATCGATATCGTACTCCCTGACCACATCAAGGGCACGCATACCGCTTAAGTGCGGCATCGTATAATCGGACAGCACCACATCCCAATGTTGTTGCAGTGCTTCGGTTAAGGCTTTCTCCGTCTCAACCCGTTGCCAATCGACAGACTGCCCTCCATCTATCTCCAATTGATCAACCAGCAGTAAAGTATCATCTTCGGAATCTTCAACAATCAGTATCCGTAATGGCTGTGTTGTATTTATCCGTTTCAACATAACATCACCTTTTTCTACAGTCCAAACAATGCGGTGGTGGTTGGTTCAATAATATCCAGTAAAGCCCAAGCTGGCCGGCGACCCGAACGAACTCGTCGAAGTCAACCGGCTTACGGACATAACTGTTGGCGCCCAGCATATAACCTTTGAGCCGGTCTTCCTCTTCATTCGATGAAGTCAACAGGACCACCGGCAGCAGGCAGGTGTCTTCATTGGCGCGGATTCGGCGCAGCACTTCCAATCCATCGATTCTGGGCAATTTCAGGTCCAACAGCACGACCAACGGCAAATCGTGGGGATTGCGTCCGGCATAGGTTCCCGTGCCAAGCAGGTAATCCAGTGCTTCGACGCCGTCATGAGCTACGACGATAGGATAATTGATATTGTTTTTTTCAAAAGCATGTAGGGTAAGCACCTCATCATCAGGGTTGTCTTCCACCAACAGAATAACCTTAGGATTCATAAATTTTCCCGCGCCTCCAACGTAAAATAAAAAGTTGCTCCCTTACCAACCTCACTCTCGGCACAGATATGCCCGCCGTGTTTGTGAATCACGCGTTGTGCTGTGGCCAAGCCAATACCGGTACCGGGAAATTCGCTGGCGTCGTGCAAGCGCTGGAAAGCGCCGAACAATTTCTCGGAATAAGCCATATCAAAACCCGCGCCATTGTCGCGTACGAAATAAACCGTCTCATCATCGCTCCGGGCTTGCACGCCGAATTCAATATGCGCATCAGGCTGCTTACCTGTGAACTTCCAGGCATTACCTAACAGATTGTCCAGTACAATGCGTAATAGCCGGGCATCTCCCCAAGCAGTAATGTCCGGTTGTACCGTACATTGCACAATCCGGTTCGGTTCCAGCCTGCGCAGTTCGTCAATGACCTCGTTAACAAGCGCACTTAAATCAACGTCTTCCCGTTTCAGTTCGGACCGGGTGATGCGCGACAATTTAAGCATGTCATCAATTAGCGTTGCCATGCGCTGGGCGGCGGCACGTATCCGTCTCAACCGGTCCTGGCCTGTCTCATTCAACTGGTCGGTATATTCATCAAGCAGAATACGACTAAAACCGTCCACGGCACGCAACGGCGCACGCAAATCATGGGAAACGGAATAACTGAAAGCTTCGAGTTCATGATTGACCGATTCAAGAACCGTAGCGCGCTCACGCAAAGCTTTGTTCAGTTGCTGGATGCGCTGTTCAGCCTCTTTGCGCTCGCTGATATTTTCTATGATGCCGTCAAAATAGGTATTGCCGGCGCTGTCTTTTTTTATAGCGGCCGTAACGGATGCGGAAAACTCTCGCCCTTTTAGCGTCACCAATGGTATCTCTTCGTTATCGATATACCCCTTCTGCCTGGCTTTATGTATAAACTCCCGCCAGCAGCCCGGTTGCTGGCACAATTTACTGACGGGATATGTCTGTAATTGCTCGGCGGACTCCGCTTCGAACATCTCGACAATGGCCGGATTAACTTCCAGGAAGCATCCATCCGATGTTGCCGCGTGGCGATAAACGCCAACCCGCAGATTATTAACCAGTTCTTGATACTTGGCTTGCGCCTCGCGCCGTGCCTGTTCGGATTGTTTACGCGCGGTAATATCTCGAATAATACCGATAATAAACAGTTCCCGTCCTATCTTTAATGGGCTTAAGTTGATTTCTACCGGGATTTCGCTGCCATTCTTACGCCGACCAAACAATTCAAGGCCGACCCCCATCGGTCGCACTACCGGGTCGTTTGTATAAGCTTGCCGATACTGCCGATGGTTGACGTGGAATCGCTCCGGTATTAATAATTCGATCGGCTGCTTGAGTAACTCATCACGGCTATAGCCGAACCAAAGTTCGGCCTGCGCATTAACCAAGATGATGCAACCCTCTTTATTGACGATCACAATCCCATCGGGCGCCGACTCGACCAAGCCGCGAAAACGAGCCTCGCTGATACGCACTTGTTCTTCTATTTGCCGGCGCCGGATACGGTAATGAGCAATGAACCAACTGACTACGCCTAATAACAAGAATAACGCTATGAAAGCAAATATCCTGACTGCCATCACATTCTTCACCATAAATGTTCCGGACGGTACGCGGGAGACCAACAGCCAGCGCTGATCGCCGCTAACGATATGTTCGCGAACATCTCCAAACAGCGTTTTCGGCAAGATTTCGCCATAAGTAAACAAATCGCCGTTAACTTCAAACTGCGTTTGCCCGGGATGAGTAGTCATAGAGGCCCAGGCCTCGCTATAGTCATTGGCGAAAGATCTATCCTTACGCTCCGGGTAGATAAAGCCCCATTCATCTTCAGGACGATCGCCAACCAGCCAATAACCTTTGTCGTTCAGTAGCCATAGGTTGCCGATGCTTTGCTGAGAAATGGTCCGAAGCCGGTCAACCAACCGCTGCCCCCGATAATTAAGCAGGATAATGCCGCGTTTTTGTCCCCGCTGATCGAATACCGGCGTGCCAAACCGGATCACCGGCTTGATGGGCTGCTCGATCTTATTATGATCAATGGCAAGATCGAATGAAGAAATGTAGATATTGTCCTTATTCAGCGCTAATGCTTGCTCAACAAAATAGAGGTTGGATTTATCCTGTAAGTCTCTTTCCGACACAATAACCGGCTGCCCACGACTTCGACTAATGCGTACTCTTTCCTGTCCGTTTGCATCCACAAACAGGATGCCGTCATAAAGTTCCCGATATTTAACAAAAGTGAGCAAATCGGGGCTCAAACGGTCGAGATTTGGCGGGGATTCCCGTTCGAGCCAGTCGCGCAACACCGGCTGATCTCTTAGATAAAACATATCGTCGCGCACTATACGCAATTCTTCAGTGATGAACTGACTAGCCACTTTGACTGCCTGAAGCTCTTCATTATGAACGAAGTCCAGCATTGATCTTTGTTGAGCGTCATAGACGCTCCAAAAAGCGCCGACCAAGGCCAACGTTAACAGCATCCAAATGAGCATGAACTGGCGGATTATCGGCCAAGATTGTTGATCTGTGTTTGAGCTAAAAAACTTACCGTTCATAGTGGCTGACACCATTTCAGCTTATCGTTTTTTACATCGTGCTAAATCCGTATAGAAATTTTTTTCAAGAGCTTTATAGAACTTATACTTTATTGACTTTTATTGCAAATTTTGTGGATATATGAGTTCTATAGAAAGCAGGAGCGCAACCCATTTCCCATCGACACAACTTTAAATCATTGAGTTACAATTTGGTTTTCTCCAGCCTTGTTTACTTTACCGCCAACAAAGTATTACCATTTAGGTATTACTTATAAAACCGGTGATCACTATGCGCGTAACCAGCAAAGGCCAGGTAACCATCCCTCAAAATGTTCGGGAAAGCATGGGCATTCTGCCCGCTCAATCCGAGATTGAATTCCTGCAAGATGAAAACGGGCGTTGGTATATCGCCAAAGCCGAACCCCATCAAAAAAGAACTAGCCGATTCCGGACCGCCAATAAAGCCGGCAAGCCGACGATGAGCACCGATGAAATCATGGCCTTGACGCGTGGCGAATCATGGCCGTCATCCTGATCGACAGCTGTATCGTTACCGATCTGGCCAACCCTGAAAGCGCTTGGTTCGAATGGAGCGCTGCAACCCTGGAGCGGCTGGATCAAAACAATACAATGGTCATCAATCCGATTATTTACGCGGAGTGCTCGGTAGGTTTTGAGCGCATCGAAGAAGTGGAAGCCTTATTTGAATCACTGGGCTTTCCTATCAAATCTATTCCGAAAGAAGCTTTATTTTTGGCCGGGAAAGCGTTTTTGCAATACAAGAAACGTAAAGGTGAAAAAGGAAATGTGTTGCCGGATTTTTTTATCGGCGCTCATGCTGCGGTATCCGGTTATTCATTGATCACTCGTGATCGTGGACGGTTCAGTACCTACTTCCCTGGCGTTGAATTAATCATGCCTGAGCCGGTTAATGGGCTGAATTGACGTGGGCCTTAAGGAAAAATTTCAAGCGGAGGCTTAAAAAAGCCCTTATCGTAAAGAAACGCAGGATATAGGACGGAATAAGACCACCCGGCGTCAGCCAGGGTGGGCGTTTCCGGCAATCTAAGCTGCATCACCTTTATTCTATGGCTTTATCAATTTCGGATACTAACTCAATCATTTCTTTGACAATTGCCGTATCAAACTCCTCATCTCTGCCTTCCTCGTGAGTACCTTTATTAAGATAACTCCACTCCATAGGATGGGTATGTTCCCTTCCAAGCATTTGGGCCAGCATCGGTATCACATCCTGATAAATTGAAACCTCCCTTTTTGATAGAAATCCGTGCAAACCATTTGCCAAGCCCATCAGGTCCGGCGAGCTATTCGGCCCTCGCAGCCCAAGCTGAATCTGGACATTGTGGGTTTTATTCGCGATTTTTTTCCAAAGGCGATTAAGAAGTTCCTCAAAAGATTTCCGCAAGTAGCTCAAGCAGTCGCGCACTTTCCCGTCTTGATAGCTTTGCTCGGCAACAATTAAATAATGTCGCGGTGAATCCAGCTTCACTTGAATCTTTTTCGAATTAATGGGTACGAGGAAATCAATTCTACTTACAGTGTTTTTATAATCTCTCTTTGGAATGGCATTCTCTAGGCGTTTTACGAAATCTTCGCCGTGCGTTGTAATTATGAGTTGCTTGTTCTTGATTTCCTCATCACCCAGTATGAGATCAATAATACCGCCACGGTGCTCATCATCAATGGAGTTCACAACATCGTCAAAGATAAGAAACGGTAAGCCATCCCGAACGATTTTGGAAAGCAGAATAGCAAGTCCTAAGCAACGAATGTGTCCTTCGCTCAGGACTTGAAGTGCATCGCATTTTTCTCCGCCGCCAAACTCAATTTCAATCTTCATTCCTGTAGATGTCGGTAATGTAAGCGATTTCAACCGGTCTGATGGGTGATCATTTTTATTTATCGCATTGTAGAATTTCAACGTTTTTTCATTTAGATCAGCTGCTAAGCTAAGTGGAAGATTGTTATTATATTTTAATAATTTCTCACGAAAGCTACTGTATGCTGAAACATATTTTATATTTCTCGCAACCACAGGCTTTTCCTCCTCTGCTTGCTTGATCAGCGATTCATTTTCCGTGTTGAATTTTTCAATTGCATCATTTGCGGTAGTTGCGCTTGTCTTGTTTGCTTTGATGGTCGTATTTAGTTCAACGATTTTCTCAAGTTGCTTAGTTAGTTCCGCATTTGCAAATTCAAGGCTCTTTATCTTTTCTTTTGACTGCGTGATTAACAAATTAAAGTCCTGAATTGCAGTCTTTAAAGTAGACAGTAGCTCGGATTTTTCTAAAAAAAGATCCAATGCAGTTGCACGACTTTTGCTGTCTTCGCCACTAACGGCAGCATCTCGAAGCATTTCAAGCTCAACCAACCGCGAGAAGTTAATATCTGTAGCGATCATATAAAGATTTACAATTTTTTGACTGAGGGGAGGCGACCGCTTTAAGAGGTCGTCTGCAATTTCCTTAATGCGAGCTTCTTTTTTTAAAGCAACGTCAAACTCTTCCAGTTTAACCCTAGCATGTTGATACGGATCTAGCGGAACCAGCAAGGCATCACCCTCATACAAAAAGGATTCGCAGGCTGGGCAATTATTTTTGTATTTCTCTTGATTGTTCAGTATGGCTTCGTACAAGCCGCCAAGCGATAGTTGGTCTTTGTAGTCTGCAAGAAATTGAGTTGCGGTTCTTCTCTCCTGAATAAGTGCAATTAGGCTATTCACTTCGGTTAAAAGTGCATCAATCTCAGGATCAGTTGCTAACTTCAAGTTGTTGAGCCTTCCTATTTCGGTATTATTTTCCTTCAAAAGTCCAGCGGTACCGTCATCACCGGAAATATAGATTTTTACTTCTTCTAAGGTATTGCAGGTTGGATACTTAAGAATAATTGCGTCTTGTTTGGCTTTGACTTCCTCTTCTTTCTCCGGAAGTTGGAGCAAAATTGCTTTTTGTCCGGCTATTTCTTTTTCTTTGTCAGCCAGCTCTTTTGTTTTTTTGCCAACACAATCGAGATATTTGTCGAAATTGTCGTTGAATTGAGTGGAGAACGTATTGAACTCCTCCAATCCAAAAAGTGCTGCTAATCGGGTCTGCTGGGCTTGTGGTGTATTTGCCGCAACCCGTGCGAAGCCATCGATTCTATTTTTTTCGATGAAGCAAAATTCATAGCTCTTCGGTTCTGGTTGAACGACAACGCTATCCCCACTGGCTGTTGTTCCTGTTAGTATGGGTTTATTCGATTTCTTTGTTATGGCATTTTTTATATATGCAGATACTTCTATCCGTTTTGCATCGGCTTCATTGATCGAACCGAGAAGGCTATACTCCAATGCCTCGCAAAGACTCGATTTGCCAGTTCCGTTCGGGCCGTAGATAAATGTATACAGATTTTTGAATTCCAATATTTGTTCATTGGAAAAGCCACGGAAATCCTGAACCTTAATCCCTGAAAGATGAGTAATTTTATCTGAATGATTTGATGCAGTATCAGCCACTATTTCTAAGTCACTTGACACAATGTCACCAGCATCAGTAATAAGTTTCGCAACCAATTTCCCTCTGCCGCCTGCCGCGGTTCCAGTAGATTCAACACAGGAAAAATTGTCCAGAATGAGATTTGCCAACTTCTTTTCGTACTCAATTAATTCTGCTTGTTCTTTACTTAAGAAACGTTTGAATTCAGAAAATGATTTTGACATAAGAATCCTATCTATGATGAATTGACATACACGAACAAATGTACCTTATTTAATAAACCTTTATCGTTCCCACGCTGGAGCGTGGGAACGATGCGAGCCACTCTTAATGCCCAGCCATCCCCGTATTCCGCTTTTCAAACTTAATCACCTGCATCATCCCCATATCCTCATGGGATAACAGATGGCAATGCAGCACCGTAGTCCCTTCGAAATCTTCATACCGGGTCAGGATGGTTTGCGGCTGGCCGTACTTGACCAGCAAACTGTCGCGCCACAGCGTTTCCGTGTTGCCTTGCGGGTCGGTACGGGTGGTTTGGAAGTCGTTGGTGTGGATGTGGAAAACATGGTTCCGGGTCTGATCGATGGAGCTGATGATCCAACTGTCGGTGCCGGTTTGCGGGCCGTTTTCGTCTTCCTTATTTTTCGCCAATTCTTCGGCAGTCGGACGCAGTTCCAGATAGCGCGGTTGGTTGGCGTCGAACACATGGCCGTTGACCTGGAAACCTATCGGATAGCATGGGGTTTTATCCCGTTCCGGGTTGCAGGCGATGCCGCCGTCGTTGCCGCCTAAAGGCTGGTCGCGGTTAAAAGTGGCGATTTGGTTGTATTTGACGTTGCTGTCCTTGATGTCTTTATAAGGATACAGTTTTGCCATTTCCTCGTTGGTCGGCAGGCCGGTGTCGGCAACCGGATCGCCTTCCACATCGACATAGGCAACCACATAGTTTGTATAGCTGGCGATGGATGGATCGAGGCGGCCTGTGATGTAGGTGTCCGCCATCAGTTTGTAACGGCCGGGCGTTTTGCTCGCCTGCACCAATGCGTCGCTACGGCTACCCGGTATTAATTCGACCGCCTGCCGTTTCAGCTTAAAGGTTTGTTCCTGATCCCATTTGCCGGTGCAGCAATAGTCTTTTTGCTCCCAATTGTTGACCCAGGTGTCCACTTGGCTCAGGTAATTGCCGTCGACGGCGATTTCGTTCAGGTTGTGTTTTTCCAGGGTCAGCTGCATCGTGCGGTTGAACGAGCTGTCGACAAAGCGCCAGCGCTGCACTTCGCCCGGATGCATTTTGATGGTTGGCGCAATCTGGCCGTTCACCATCAGGTAACGGTTGCGGACGAATGCCCGATCGTCGCCCAAGGCCAAGAAGTCGTTGACTTTGCCGGTATCGTCGTAAGGAATGGTTTGCAGCATGAAGATTTTTTCATTGGCATTGGCTTTTAGGATCGATTCAGGAGTTTTGGCGGAATCGTCCTCGACGATGATCGCGCCTTCCATGCCGCTACCGACCTGCACGCCGGTCGAACCGTGCACATGCGGGTGATACCAGAATGTGCCGGAGGTGTGGTTTTTCGGAATTTCGATTTTAATCTGCCTCGGATTGGCGCTCAGGCTACTGCTTTTAGGGTTTTTGTACGGAACCGGTGGCACTACGACCAGGATATTGTCGGCGTTGCCGCTGGGCGAAACGTGCATGCCGTGGGTGTGCAGGTTGGTGCAATTGAATTTATCGGGCAACGGCGAGCCGCCGAACACATCGTGCGGGTTGTTGCAGGCTTCTTCGGGCTTGGCTTTACCGATCGGGTCCAACTGGTTGTTCAGCGTGATGTTCAACGTGTCGCCGGGCTTGACGCGCAAGGTCGGGCCGACCAGATTGCCGTTATACGAACGCAACGTTACGCCGCAACCGGCGATTTTGGTTTTAGCCGGATCGGTGAAAGTGACATTCAAATTGACGTTGAGCTGGCCGTTAACCGACCTGACTTCTTCGGGAGCTACGAAGGCTTGCCCCCCATAAGTTTTGAGATCGGTTTCCTGGTAAACACAGGCCGGATCGGGCGGAACATCGTAGGTTTCGGCCAGTGCCGGTATTGAACTTAAGCCTGCGGCCAGCGCCAGCAAGGTGGTACGTGTAGTAAAATTAAACATGGTTATCTCCTGGCTCAGTGAGGCTTGACGGGTGGACAGTTACGCTCGGCGGCGGTCGTGTCGGCGACGGTTTCTTTGGTTCGTTCACTGTGACAGGAGGGACAACCGGGAGCGGCGCATTTAACGCATTGCGCCGGTACGCCCGGATAATTGGCATCATATTCGCCGGTCGGACAAGCTTGACCGGCGGTTTGAGGCGTTACGGCAGTTGATGATGGATCAGCAATGGCTGGTCCTATCAACAAGACAAGTGTAGCCGCTAGGGCGACAGTTCTGATGTTGAACATAGGTAGATTCTCTTTATTATTGTTATACAGACTGCGCGGACAAGAATGCAGCGATTTTGAATAAGCTCCCCCCGAGCTCATTCAACTTATCCGAAAGCCTGTTTAGTACTTAAGATTCAGGAAGAAAAACTATTCCATTGAGTTTTCGTCCTATCCGGCCGAATGATGCGCTCCAGGCGGAACGCTGCAAACGATAACCTTTCCAATACGGATTGACTCTGGAAGGGCGTTGCATTCTAACTAAAAAAGTGGGTATGGCAAATTTTTAAGTCTTTTTGTTAGAGACTTAGGATACGGTCATTAGTAACTTCCCGATAGGGATCGGATAAAATTCTTTCCGTTCGCCCTGAGCTTGTCGAAGGGGGACGGAAAGAATTTTAGCCTACCGCGTCAAGCCCATCATGCCTCGACAAGCCAAGC
>CAZJOY010000097.1:0-14053 GCA_964547705.1 uncultured Methylobacter sp.
ACGATTCGATAGAAGAGTAGGGCTCAGCAAATTAACTCTTTAAAACGGAACTTTTCATAGATATAAAATTTCGTTCTCTCGTAGTTGCTCCCAGTATAAAGACATTCTCCCGTAAGGCTTGCCGTCCGTGCCTTGAGAGCTAAGACGCACTCGGCACGCCCTGCTTGCAAGACAAACCTAAATATTAAGAATCATCAGAAAGAGATCAAGTAATGAAACTATTGGCAGTAGAAACATCAACCGAAGCCTGTTCGGCAGCGCTGTTTATTGATGGCGAAGTGACCGAATGCTTTGAGTTGGCGCCGCAAAAACATACCAAGCTGATTTTGCCAATGATCGATTCATTGATGGCTGAAGCGGGCTTAAAGCCGCAACAGTTGGACGCGCTGGCATTCAGTCGCGGCCCAGGTTCGTTCACCGGCGTGCGTATTGCCACCGGCGTGATTCAGGGCATTGCTTTGGGTGCCGATCTGCCGGTAGTTCCTGTGTCCACGCTGGCAGCCATTGCCCAGGATTTCTTCGATCACAATGACGAGAATGTAGCGTTTGTCGCGATGGATGCACGGATGGGCGAGATATTCTGGGGCGTTTACCGGCGCGATGACCAAGGCTATGCCGAACTGGTCGGCAACGAAGCGGTGACGCCTGCTGATGCGGTTGAGTTTCCCGACCTTGCCGGCGTAGGGATCGGTTCGGGTTGGGGCGTCTACCATCAGGAATTGACGGCTCGTTTGGCCGAGCGCGTCAGCCGTTATCAAGCCGATATGTTGCCCAGGGCCGGGGCAATAGCCCGCTTAGGGGCAAGAGGTTTTGAGCTGGGACAAGGCGTTCCAGTCGAGCAGGCCATGCCGGTTTATTTGCGCGATAAAGTGGCAAAGAAAGAATCGGAGCGGCAATAAGCATTTTACAAACCTGAATTCACTGTCCACCAAGCATGATTAAATTCATTCTGCTGCTCGTCACCCCGTTGGTATTAAAAGGTATATATGTCGATAATTTTATTTATCATTATACATCGACCCGGTTACTAGGTTTTTGTCAGGTTTTGGCTAACGACGCGATAATTTATTTCGGCTTGGCATTACTGCTTTATCTGTCATTTTTACCGCAAGTTAATCGATTATTCACTGCACTGTTCAGATTGTCGGCCGTTATTCTATTTGCCGTTTATATTATTGATTATCTGATTATTGCTAATTTCAATACGCATCTGGCCGTTGGCGACGTAATAAAATATGCCGGCTATTCCTACAAATATATTCAGCAAATATACGGATTAAATAATATTGGTATTTTATTTATTATTGCCGTCATTCTTACTCCACTGATTATATTTTCTTTTAGTCAACGTAAAATAACGAGCCGGCGTTATCAAAAATTCCCCTTGTTGATTATTGCCAGCTTGCCATTAGTGTCGGGTTTTTCCGAAAATCAAAAATACGCCCATTCCTGGATTTACAAAAACGTTATCGACTACAATTTAACCATCCTTTCGGAATCATCCGCTTATAGCGATACTTTTTTAAAAGCTTTCAGTTTTAATGAACAATCGTATTGTTCTGCTGAAACTATCAAGCATAAAAATATTATTATCCTCATGGTGGAATCGCTTTCCGCTTACCAAAGCCAATACTTTTCAGGTATTAATAACTGGACTCCGAATATCGATTCAATCGCCGGCCAAAATCAAGCTTTCAAGAATTTTTACGCCAACGGCTTTATTACCGAAGACGGCGAAATAGCATTGTTGACCGGTTTACATCCGATTTATCCGCCATCCAGCTACTCGGATGACGGCGGCACCTCGTTCCACAGTTTTTTTAATATTCAAAATTCATTACCGAAACTATTAAAAAAACACGGTTATAAAACCGAGTTTTTAACGACTGCCGATCTTGAATTCGGTAATACCGGCAATTGGGCTAAAAGCATTGGCTTTGATTATATTGAAGGGCACGATCACCCCGAATACGAAAAATGGGAGCGCTTTCATTTTCAATCCGCGCCGGATGAAGCGCTTTACCTAAGAGCGTTGGACAGAGTCAAACAAAACAACGGACATAATCAGTTTATTTTCATAAAAACCGTAAGCAGCCATCATCCTTATATTAATCCGGAAAATAAAGATAAGTCCGAGTCGGAAGCGATCAGGTACACCGACAAACAGATAGGCCGCTTCTATCGACAGCTTCAAAACAGCGGCTTTTTCGATAACGGATTATTGGTTATCGTTGGCGATCATCATTCGATGACGCCGTTAAAAAAAGCCGAAGTCGATAATTATGGCCAATTCAAGGCTGCGGCCAAAGTACCTTTGATTATTGCTGACGGCGGTAACGCCAACATTGAAAATAATCAGTATCAGCAGATCGATGTATTCAATAGCTTGCAGGGTATGGTTTCCGGCAAGCAATGTTATACGGATTGGAATGGGGTTTTATTGGGCGAACATAAAACGCCGCCAAAATACATCGCCCACCGCCGCGGCGATAATCGCGACATCATCAGTATTTTTACAGAAACCGAAGATTTTCCGGTTAAGTTGGATGGTGATAATACGCGGTTGGCCGGTGACCGGCCTGATGATCAAACTATGCGGCAAATACTGGTCAACAAGATTAATGCATTGCGCATTGCGCGTAATTGGGCCAATGGATGACAGGATTAGTTGTGTGAGTTTTGTCTTTTCACAAGCCAATATTTAAAGATATAAAATCAATAACGCACGAGGTCAACGAAGAGAAATCAAGCTAAATTTCTAGCTTAATTTTACCTGTCGCATAATTATGAATTAATGCGCCGATAATATTTTGATAAGGAATTCCTGTTTCTTGGGCCTTCGCTTTAATAACGCTAATATCAATAGGATTAAGCTTAATACTGATTTGCCGTTTTTCTAATGTTTTCAAAGTGCGCTGTGCGGCGGATGCATATGATTGTTTCTCTTCCGTTGTCAGTGAAACCGTTTGCCATTCACCCGCTTCAAAACTTTCGCTTAGAGATTGTTCGTCATCATCCAGCGGAATAAAGTCATTTGGTTGATTTTTCATGATAGGCCTTTGTCGCTTTGCGGCTGGGAAAGATTGTTTTTAAGAAAATATTTCCATCTTGTTTGATAAAGGGAACGCAGTAAAGATAGTTCTTTAGTTCAACAACAAAAATAAATTGATTGGGGTATTTTTCACTGTTGGGATGGCGATACACATCGACGATGTTGCCTTTTGCAATTTGAGCAACCACCATTTCAAAGCTGACTCCACGCTCGCTGATGAGTAGTTGGTTTTTTTCTTCGTTCCATTTAAAAACCATAAAAACCTTCTAGGTCATTATAAGGTAATGGTTTGAAGTATGCGCAGATGCGCTAAAAGATGCAATAAAAACAGCTCCTTCATTTTGCAAAAAAGCGGAAAACCTATTTTGGGTAGCTGCTAAGAATTTCCTCGTTCCCACGCGCGGTGTCACTGCCATTAAGTTAAGGAAAAAGCCCATCTCCTGTGTGCTAGTTCCCAAGCTCCTGCTTGGGAACTAGCACAGCAGGGTTGTTGAGCTGCTCAATTATGTAAAGTACGCACTGCGTATTTAGCTTTAACAATGACAATGAAATTATTGCCATCTACGTTGACAATAATTTCATTGCTAAATGCGCTAGAGTGAGGCAATGCTGTTTTGTCTGCTTATTGTTTTTTTGCCAAATAGTTTTGTAATTCAGCATCATCCAACAAAATCTCTTGTTCCGCTTCCATCGTCAAACGGTGTTGATTGAATTTTTCGTATTGTTCCAAGGCCAGCTGATCGGCGACTGCTTTACTGACCGTTCCGGTATTAGTCAAAATATCGCGTTCGTTAAATTGCAAAAATGCATCCAGCTTGCTGCGCCAGTCGCGCATAAAAACCTGCCGGTGGCGTTTGGCTTGATCCTCGGCATAATCCAGATACATGCCGACAATGCGGTTTAGGCCGTCCATTTCTTCGTTGTTCAGATAATTCTTGGCTACGGTCACATCGCCTTTACGGACTTTTGTGCCTTTCCATGCAGTTTACCCCATATTCGGCTGGCTGGCATCGGCGCGATCAGCAATCAGTTCGGCGGCGGTTCTGCCGGAGATGGCGAAATGCAGTTTGTTTTGTACGATTTTAAAAAGCTCCAGCGTTGCTTCGGCTTGGGGATCGTAATCGGCCGCCAGTTTATAAATATCGCGAATTTTCTGGTAAAAGCGTTTTTCGCTGGAACGGATGTCGCGGATGCGCTCCAGCATTTCATCGAAGTAATCGGAACCGATGTTGACGACATGCTTTAAGCGCGCATCGTCCATCGTGAAGCCTTTCACCAGATATTCGTTCAAGCGCTCGGTAGCCCAGCGGCGAAACTGGGTGCCGCGATGGGATTTAACCCGGTAACCGACGGCGATAATGGCCTCAAGATTATAGTACTTGGTGCGGTATTGCTTGCCGTCGGCGGCAGTTGTCAAGTATTCCTTGACGACTTGATCTTCCGCCAACTCTCCTTCGGCAAAGATGTTTTTCAAATGCAGACTGATGTTCTGCTTGCTGGTTTGAAATAGTTCTGTGAGTGTCGCTTGCGTTAGCCAAACCGATTCATCCTGCAAACGCACTTCGATACGGGTTTGGCCGTCATCGGTTTGGTAGAGTACAAAGTTGCTGTTAGTGGGGGAGTTTAGGCTCATGCTTGCAATGTCTCTTTAAATAAATTTATGAATTCTACGGTTTCGCTACAGCAAGCCGCCAATCACTTTACAATATACAAACAATCGAAGAAAAAAACTTGGTTGGAAATAATATCGTAGGTATCAGACTCAAGCTCAGGGTTCCTGATCATGGCGGATTGTCTCGGGGCAATCCCTTTATCCGGGTGGCGATGTTTAGTATATTCTATGTATTGAATCTGATGTTGACGGACTGTTTTCGGCCCATTGCGGCCTATCACGCCATTTGACTGAATGGCTGTATTTGGAATTTGCTGGCCTTCTTACTTTGTACCAGTAATATACAGAAAGGAAAATTTATGCCGATCAATACCTTGTTATGTCGAAATAAATTTAGTGCTAGATATACGTTAAACGTTGAACGTCTGATTAGAAGGTAAAAGAGTGGATAACCAAATCCCAATTGAAGAACTTCTATACGAAGAAGAAGGCACAACTCTCGATTTCAAACGAGAGCAATATTTTTTTAACTCAGCAAACGAATATCAAAAGAGTGAAATCATCAAAGATATATTGGCATTTGCAAATGCTTGGCGTAGAAGTGACGCCTATATCCTGCTTGGTGTAGAAGAGGTAAAAGGGGGAAGGAGCAGACCTTTAGGGATTGAGAGCGAATTAGATGATGCCCAACTTCAACAGTTTGTAAACAGCAAAATTCAGAGGCCGATAAACTTCACATATAAAACCATCCTTATAGATGGAGTCAAAATTGGAGTAATCAGGGTACCAATACAATCTCGTCCTTATTATTTAGAAAGAGACTATGGCAAGCTTAAGAAACACGTTGTATATATACGTCGAGGTAGCAGCACTGATGAGGCAAGCCCTGAGGAAGTATATAGCATGGGGCGCTCTGAAGTTAGTGATACGAAGGAAGTTCCTGATTTAAGTTTTGAGTTTGCTAGCCTAGAAAAACGCATGAGCATTGGTACAGAGAAAAGCATCGAAGCAATTCTATTAACCATCCCGCCGATCAAAACTATACCTGATTACATAGAAGAAGGGCCTTTAAGTATTCACATGAAACCCTTTGGTCACACCAATTATGGCTACTATAGAGATCTTGTTAAGTATTACTACGTGCTCAAAAAATCTGAAAAGTTGTCCTTCTCATTGAAGAACAATTCGAATATTACTGTTTCTGACATAAGAGTGGAATTAGTAATTGAAAAACAGGACGCAAAGTTTATTTTTTTTGGACATGATGATTTTCCCAAATTTCCGAAATCACACTACGATCCAATTGCAAATATTCGACCGTTGTCGGAGCAAATTGCGAGGGACGCCAAACCATCTATAAAAATACAAGATTTGGGTGACGAATACAGAATAGAGGTGCCTTTTGAAAAAGCACAACCAAGGCAAATCGTATTTTGTGACGAATTCATCTTTGTTGCAGCTAACGATAGTTATGAAATTTACCCAAAGGTTACTATTTATGCTGACAACATTCCAATACCATTAGAAACATCCCTCATTATTCGCTGTAATGTCATAGGAGCGCCTGGAAGCCTCGAAGATATTGAGGCATTGCATGCAGAACTTCTTGCAACAAAATACACAAATCGACGTTAGTAGTATAGCTACACTCAACAGCCGCATCTTTATTACGTTAAATGACTGCTCTTGGCCGATCCCCGTCAGTCATTGTTCATCAAACAAATGTTTTCTGGACAGGTTAAAGGCGGTAGCAAGTAGCTCGTATGTAGCTTGCAATACGGGGCTCCGTAGCACAGATCGCCCCGTATTCCGCTACGCTACATCCGATGAGCTACTACCTCCCTCTCACCGCCGACAAAATCAAATCCTGATTCAACACAATCAACATTTTTCCGGTGGTGTTGCTTTCAGGGATGTTAACCAGTGATTTGACATAGCCGCCGTCGCCGCGCAGTAATTCTCCGACCGCTTGAACCTGCGATTTTTCGAAGCTTGGAATCGCATCAAGCCCGTCGACCAACAAGCCGATTGGTCCTGTTTCGGTCTTGACGACGACAATCGCACCGGCGGTGTTTTCCGGTTCATCCGGCTCGATTGGCGTGTTGGTTAAAATCCGGCCGTCAATGACGATGATCGGGGTTTTTTCGTTTTTGCCGTCGGGGCTGTTATACAGCACGCTGCCGACGACGTAGGATTTGGTGCCGGGCAGCGGGTTGATCATTGATACTTCTATCGCTTCGACCACATCGGCGGAGTAAAATGCGTAAACCTCCGAACCGATATAAAACGTTGCCAGATCGATAACGGCGCCGCTTATCGGTTCTTGCGGATAAGTGATTGCCACGCGTTGCTCTGAGCCGGTGGTCTCGGATTTCTCGCCTATCGGGATAAATACGAACGCAGCCACGTCGTTATGGTAGTCCCCTGTGGTTTTAAATTCCCGGTATCCGCGCGACGAATAACAGCCGACCGCATAGTACTTTTTGTTATAAAGCACGATTTTGGATTTGCCTGTGCCTTCGTGCAGCTCAAAAAACTCAGGATCTATCCAAAGAACGTCTCCATTCTGGTAATTGGAACCTTCGGTTGATGCGATAATACGGCCGCTGGGGCGTTCGACAAACAGGCCGAAAGCGCCGGGTTTGTCGGGCAGGCAGTCATCCAGCATGTGTTTAAATTCGGGCGTGGAATCGAAAACGATGCCGATACCGCCAACCACTTTGTTCATGTCGTCAATATGGCGGATGGCGGCGTTGTAGATATAAGTCGGGGTATCGCCATACAGCCAGGACTCATCAAAAGGCGAGACGCGGTATTCCTGCGGCGAACGCAAGGAAAATGTTTCCTGCGCAAAAGAGAAGGGCACTTGTCTGCCTATCGCATCGATCGGGTCGCTATGCAGGTTGGACTCGGCGACGATAGTGCCTTTAATGTCGTAAATAAAAAGCCGCGTATAGACTGTGTACAGTTTGTTGATGTAAATCAGTATCTCGGTGATTTTGGCTTTATCTTCCGGGCTCAGCCGGCCTTCGGAGAGAATGCGCCGAATTTCCGAGGTTAGTGCCCACCAGCGGCAGTCATTGCTGCGTTCATACAGGTTGCGATCCATAATATCGATCATCAGCCGTGCGATGGATTCGGCATTACGAAGTTCGGAGGTGATCATCGTGGTGTGCAGTTTGCTGCTCGAGTCTGCCAGGGCTTGGGCTGTGCGGGCTCCCATCGAGCGAAGTTGTTTTAGAATCGCTTTCAACGATAACAGATTGCCGTGTTCATTGGTTGCCATCACTTGGCCATTCCAAATCACGCGATGCAGGAACAGGTTGATGTTTTCGGCAGCATCGGTAATGAGGCTGGACAGCTCGGTAGACAACGCGTCACCATGGCGAAGGATTTCGGCATTGATCTCCTTGTCGGATGCGGAAGGGCCGAATGCCGCGTGTAACGGGATCATCGCATGTCCGTACCATTCTTGTCCGGCATAACCTTGATAGGGACGGCCTCGGTGCGTTACCGATAGATAGTCGCGCCCGGCAAATCCGAGCATGCCGTAGGCATTACCTTCCGGGACGGCTTCAATGATGCGGCCGATCGGTACATGATCCTGGTCGCTGGTCGCAATGACCACCGAATCGGCATTCAGTAGTAACATCACGGCTTTGTCGCCTTTCTTTTGCAAGCTGCGAAAGATACTTTCCATCTCGTTATCAAAACGAAACGACAAGCATAAAACGCCAATGACTGTGTCATCAATCAGGTCGACGATGCGTTTTGAATAAATAAGGGCTCGGTCTGTACAGGGTCTGAGGCTGGTCTTGCCGAAGGTTTCGACATAGTCCTCTATCGAGTTCAAGGTCTTGCGGATAATCGGGTCGGAAATGCTTTGAGCAACTGTAGATGTTGTGTTGCGGTCAAGCCGGGCCAAAATACGGCTGTCGGTATCCAGAATGATAATGTCGTCGTAAACGGTATATTTTGCACAATATTCATCAAGCAGTTGGTTAATCGAATCTATATTGGTTCTTTCGCCGCTTACGGAGGCCTGTACAAAATTGCATATGTCGGCATTGGTCGCCAAAAAACCGATATCCGCAGTACGCTCATACAGGTTGCGCACCAGAATATCTATCGAAACTTGCGCTTTGGATTCCAGTTCAAGGCAGGTTTTTTTTATTTCTTCGGATACCAGCTGGCTGGTCAGTTTGTTTTCAAGATCGGCAAAGCCTTTTTTTGTGGCTTCCATTGCCGGGAGTATGGTTGCTGCTTCTGCGGGGCAACTGATTTCTGCAATAGCGGAAACCAATCCCCAGGTTCCGTTCAAGTCGCGGAGAATTTCCTTGCACTGGGAAACACTCCGGATATACGGAGAGAAAGTTTCGAAACGTTCAGCTTCTGACAGCATTTAATTATCCTTGGTGGTGCGTTAAAAATGAGACAAGACGTTGATGATATGTTTTAAGCAAGATGTAAGCCAGTTAAGCTGTAGGCTAATAAGGGCAAGGTTTGAAGAATGTTACTAAAGCTGTGGTCTCAACAAGTGCACTAAAATGGTGCTTAAAATGAATGCGGATTGCGAATGCTGTGCGGATACTTGAGGGCGATGTACGGAAAGTCTCAATCGCCTGTCTGTGGCGAACTGGGCTATTGATCTTAATCTCGCTAATACCCCAGATGACCGAAATTTATTCATATATTTATGAAAATGTGGCCACGGATAACATTAATTCTTTATCTAAAAAGATGTTGAGCTTGAGCAAAGCGCAATATTAGAAGTATGTGTTGAAATGTTAGATAGCCCTTTCTCGGTAACTATAGTGTGAAAAGTCAGGTTTAAATAGTGCTCGCCGCATTTTGAGATGAAAATATCGGCCTCATTTTTGTCTTTATTCACTAACAAGTCTTACTTAATAACATTAATTTGGTGGTTGCAAATATGGATAAAAAATGCTAAAAGAAGCCATATTTTTATTTAATTTTGATATGTGGAATTTAAGAGCCGAATTCATAAAAGGCTTTGATTCATATAATATTTACGACCAACAAAGCTCGTACAGATTTTTCTCAAGATTTTTAATAAAGTTAGCACGTACTAACGAAGTGCAATAACTTACGCGAAATTAACAATACTAAATCTCAGATTCAATGACTGTAATGAATGGTATCGTTATAGTTCCTTTCACAAGCGGCGGGAAACAACCAATATTTGGGGATTTTGGTTGCCGACATTTTTTTAAACAGGGGAATAGCGAATACTCTAAATACGCTTTAGCCTGCGATTGAGCCATTAAAAACGATTCTTGTTTTCTACCCGATTCTTCTAGCTATCAGTTTGCATAGCCATGAAATTAAAGGTTGGCTTGATTAGGCCGAATCGGAACTTAAAAAACCAGTGTTTCTGTTGGTTTCAGAATACTGAGATCGGGATAATGATTGTTATGGTGCGTAATATGAAAAGAAACAAGATAATTAAGACTTTCAATCTGGACAAAATAATTGGACTCAAACAGCTTACCGCTTTTCATGAGGCAGGGCATGCAGCGGGGATTCACTTAAACAATAAAGCCAGATGCTTACCGCCCCTAGCTTTTAAAATTGTCTTTAAAGAAACGAGCCGCACGACAGAAGCGGGTATCCAGACTTATCAAGCTAACCATAATGATTGTAGTGCAAGTGTAGAAGGAGGGCGGTTAATTAAATTATTCCCTCCCTTTATTAATGGTCCAATATGTGAATTAGCAGAACATAAGGGTTCAATATTGCAATGGGAAAAGGATTATAGAGCAAAGTTTGAGGCAGATATTATTAACCTGCTTATTGGTCCGCTGGCTGAAGCTAAATATGTTGCTGAAACCGATGATGAGCTTTTTAACTATAAGCTAGTGAACATAAATGCGTTAAAAAATTATGGAGGCAGCTCGGATATTTCTTTGATTTATGAATATTTACAACATTTATCTGCCGATAAACAACAAAGAGAAGAGATATTGGATGAGTTATTTATGGAAGCTTTTAATTTTGTAAATAATGATGAAAATTGGGCAGCTATAAGCAAACTGGCTCGTTATATTTTTGAGAGTAATAAAAATATTATTTGTTACGAAGAAATTATCTTAATGCTTGACCAAGCGATAGCTCATTTTCAACGTCAAGTATCTTTTATGGCACAGCATCATTATTGGGGATGGTTCAAAGAGGCATGAAATTTCCGAACATTAATAATCCATATTTCACATTCTTAAAAGATAAACTTAAGCCCGGCCGGGGCTTGCTATATGCATCAACTTAATAAAAACCGTCGCTCCGGGCAGGACAGCTTGATAAGTTTTACTGCCCGGAATGACGTTATACGATTCGTGTCGTATTTTTAGCTTGTTTTAGACTGTTTTCTTCTTTTTCAAAATCATATTTTTAATCGTTCGATGAACTATTTGAGCGATTGATGTCATTCCCACTTTCTTTGTTGTCCGCTCTAAGTAATTAGACTTATTGATCTTTATTGTCCGCGGAAGATAATAAATAGCCTTTTCAGAAACTGCTCAAGTTATCGATTCGGCGATTAAGGTGACCGCGTTTTGATTTGATTACGGTTTCTGATTCTATCGATAGCTATTCACAACAAAGGCAACTATGCGTCAGATTTGCAGGTTCCCTCTTCCACCTATCATCACCAAAGTATCAGGAGAAATCAGGTGCGTAGGCGTAGAGCTTGAATTTTCCGGCCTGACTCTTGAAAACATCGCCCAACTGATTAAAGAACAGTTTGGAGGTAGTGTTATAGCTAACACCGCTTATGAAAACACGGTAGTGGATACGAGTTTAGGTGATTTTAAAGTTGAACTGGATTTTCAATATTTGAAAGAAAAAGGCCGTTATAAGCATGAGCCTGATGATTTTCTGGATCAGCTTGATGGATGGTCCGAGATTATTTTGCGCATGGCCGCAGAGCAACTTGTGCCTTTTGAAATTGTCTCGCCGCCGATTCCTATCGACCGTCTCGGCGAACTGAACCAATTGATTCAGCGTTTACGCGAGTCAGGCGCTCAAGGCACAGAGAGTGGCGCCTTATATGCTTTTGGCTTGCATTTCAACCCGGAGTTGCCCAGCCTGGATGCTGAAACTATTGTGTGTTATCTGAAGGCTTTTCTATGTCTTTATGATTGGCTGGTTCATCATAGCAAGATCGACCTGACCCGCTCGATGACCGGCTATATTTCCCCGTTTCCAATAGACTATATTCGACAGGTGGTTGATTTGGACTATCATCCCGATCGGGACAGATTAATCGATGATTACCTGATAGCAAACCCTACCCGCAACCGGGCGCTGGATATGCTGCCGTTATTTATCTATCTTGATCGACCCAGAACGCTGTCAGTCATTGAGGATGCTCGTGTTCACCCGCGGCCTACCTTGCATTACCGGCTACCCAATTGCCAAATTGATAAGCTCGACTGGAATATTGATGTGGATTGGCAGCACTGGCTAATGGTCGAAAAGCTGGCCTGCAACCGCGAGTGTCTGGATGCAATATGTCAGGCTTATATAAGGTTTTTGGATAGGCCTGTCGCTGAGCTATTTCAGAATTGGCAAGAGATGGTTGAGGAATGCCTGAAACGCAGTTGCGGCCTGTAATCGGTGTGACAGGGCCCGACAAAGGCGGAGATCGTGCCTGGTATTTTACTCGTTACGCTATTATCTGGGCGGGCGGTATTCCGTTACGGCTTACGCCTAAAAATTCGCATTTGCATGAGGACTTAAACGGCATTGTGATCGGTGGCGGTGATGATATTCATCCCACGCTTTATGAATCGGAAGTATTGCCCAATAGCCGTTATGACAAGGAACGGGATATGTTCGAATTACTCTATATCGAAAAAGCCTTGAAACAGGATATACCGATGCTGGCCATCTGCCGCGGTGAACAACTGCTTAACACTTACCTGGGCGGTAATCTACATCAGGACCTGTATAAACTACGCCGACATACCCGTAACCGCTGGACGGTCTTGCCGATGAAAACCCTATTGGTGGAACCGGACAGTCATCTTAACGAATTGCTGGGGACTACCCGTTGCAAAATTAACAGCCTTCACTCGCAAGCTATCAATCAGTTGGGTAGCGGCTTAAGAATTGCCGGCCGTGATTTGGATAATATTGTGCAGGCAGTGGAAGAACCGACGCGGCCATTCTTGATTGGCGTTCAATGGCATCCTGAATATTTGCTCTACCTATCCTGCCAACGCAATCTTTTTCGTGCGCTGGTTGAATCGGCGTGCCAAGTTATATGATCGCTTATTTGAGCTTATTCGGAGTCAGCTTTTTGGCCGCGACGCTGATTCCGTTTTATTCGGAAGTCGCATTGGTCGGTTTGCTGGCTGCGGGCTATGATCCTGTGTTGCTTTGGTTATTCGCATCGGCAGGCAATACCTTGGGGGCTGTCGTGAATTGGTTTTTAGGGCGTTACCTCTTGCATTTTGAGCATAAACGCTGGTTTCCATTCCCAGTCTCAAAGTTGCACCGCTACCAGCGCTGGTACCAGCATTTCGGCGTTTGGTCATTGTTATTAGCCTGGTTACCGGTCGGCGGCGATGCCTTAACATTTATTGCCGGGGTCATGAAGGTGCATCTTGGTATTTTTCTTATTCTGGTGGGATTGGGAAAAAGTTTGCGTTACGCAGTCGTCATTGCGTTATCGGGGCAAATGTTATGACGCTCTATAAACGCCTACAAAACAACGAAGGTTATTTGTGATTGGCTAACAATGATAGAATCAAAAATCTCCACATCTCTAATTTAGGTAAAAGCCATGCTTTATATCGAACCAAATCAGCCAGGCAGTAAAGTCGACTTTAAATCCCGTTATCAAAATTTTATCGGCGGCAGTTGGGTCGATCCGGTCAAAGGACGGTATTTTGAAAACTTAAGTCCGGTTAACGGCAAGGTTTTCTGTCAAATTCCCCGTTCCAGCGCCGAGGACATTGAGCTGGCGCTGGATGCGGCTCATGCTGCCAGAGCGGCCTGGGGAGAAACTTCGGTCACGGAGCGCTCCAATATCTTATTAAAAATAGCCGAACGCATCGAAGCGAATCTTGAAACACTGGCTGTTGCAGAAACCTGGGATAACGGCAAAGCGGTACGTGAAACGTTGGCTGCGGACATACCGTTATGCGTCGATCATTTTCGTTATTTTGCCGGATGTATTCGCGCTCAGGAAGGTTCAATCGGCGAAATCGACAAAAATACCGTCGCGTATCATTTTCACGAACCGCTGGGCGTGGTCGGGCAGATTATTCCGTGGAATTTTCCGTTGCTGATGGCCTGCTGGAAATTGGCTCCGGCCTTGGCTGCGGGCAACTGCGTGGTGATGAAACCGGCCGAGCAAACCCCGG
>CAZJOY010000098.1:0-13946 GCA_964547705.1 uncultured Methylobacter sp.
ATTTGCTGGCAGTAGCATAAACATAAACTACCTCATGCAGTTACCACAAAGAGCCTGAAACTTAATTTCTTCAAGCTCTTTGCGGTGTCTTTATGGCATCCTCACAGACCTCTTGAAAGATCCTTTTTAATATCTTCAATATTTTCCAAACCGACTGAAACCCTGACCAAGCCGTCCTTAATACCGGCGGCGGCTCTGACTTCCGGCGCCAAGCGGCCATGTGTAGTGGTTGCGGGATGAGTGATAGTGGTTTTAACATCGCCCAGGTTTGCGGTAATCGACAACATTTCGGTCGCGTCGATCAATTTCCAGGCGTGCTCCTTGCCGCCAGTCAACTCAAAACTGACTATGCCGCCGAAATAACTTTGCTGACGTTTGGCCAATTCATGCTGAGCGTGTGACGACAAACCGGGATAATGAACTTTGGCGACGCCAGATTGCTGCTCCAGCCAAAGAGCCAGTTCGAAAGCATTGTCACAATGCGCTTTCATCCTGACCGCCAACGTTTCCAAACCGGACAAAAATACCCAGGCATTAAAAGGGCTCATCGTCGACCCGCCGGTACGCAGATAAGGATATATGTGCTTTTCTATGATCTCTTCATTCGCAACGACAGCGCCGCCGACACAACGGCCCTGCCCGTCTATATATTTGGTTGCAGAATGCACAACGATATCTGCACCTAGTTCCAAAGGCTTTTGCAGTACTGGAGTACAAAAACAATTATCGACAATCAACAAGCAGCCGTGTTTATGAGCGATGTCCGCAAGCACCGAAATATCGGCAATTTCAGTTAATGGATTGGATGGTGTTTCCAGGAATAAAAACCGGGTATTCGGTTTAATTGCCGCTTCCCAAGCCGCTGCATCGATCAAATTGACAAAATCGGTTTCAACTCCGAATTTGCCGAAATAATTCTGGAACATCAATACCGTATTGCCAAATACGCCGCGCGAACAAACCACATGATCGCCGGCTTTAAGCAAGCCCATGCCGACCGCCATAATAGCCGCCATGCCGGATGAAAATGCCAGGCAGCGCTCGCCCTTTTCCATTAACGCCAAGCGGTCTTGAAAAGCGGTAACCGTCGGGTTATTAAAACGGGAATAAATGTTGCCCGGTTTCTGTCCGCTAAAGCGTAAAGCGGCTTCTTCGGCGCTCTTAAACACATAACTGGAGGTCGCAAAAATCGGGATGCTGTGCTCATCTTCATGAGTACGTCGATGTCCGACTCTTATTGCTTGGGTCTCCAGAGAGTAGTTGTTCCAGTTAATGTCTTTCATTTATTTTTAACGTCTTTATTTGCTAGTAAAATGAATACAATTTAACAAGTGTACCTTGTACCTTGTACCTTTCCTCTTGAATCTCAATCCTCAATCACCATTTTGCATTTCGATAATGAAGTTTTCCGAGTTTCTTTGCGCTTGCGCATTGTCATTCCGCAAAGCCTCGGTGCGCTCCAGATAAGCATCGTCAATATCACCGGTAATATATTCTTTACTAAAGCAAGAAGTATCGAAGTGCCCGATGTCCAGATTACCTTTGCGAACCGCATCGATCAGGTCATTCAATTCCTGATAAACCACCCGGTCTGCACCGATAGCCGCACATACCTCATCTTCAGTACGATCATGAGCAATCAATTCATGAGCGGCCGGCATGTCAATGCCGTAAACATTCGGATAACGAACCGGAGGCGCAGCAGAGGCAAAGTATACTTTTTTAGCGCCCGCATCCCTGGCCATTTGAATAATCTGCTCGGATGTTGTTCCTCTGACGATTGAATCATCAACCAGCAATACATTCTTGCCTTCAAACTCAAGACCGATGGCGTTTAGCTTTTGCTTGACCGACTTCTCCCGCATTTTTTGGCCCGGCATAATAAACGTGCGGCCGATGTAACGGTTTTTTATAAAACCTTCACGGTACTTTACGCCCAGCAGGTTTGCCATTTGCAAGGCTGCTGTCCTGCTGGTATCGGGAATAGGAATAACCACATCGATGTCATGATCGGGCCAGTCTCTCTGTACTTTTTTGGCTAATTTTTCACCCATACGCAAGCGAGCTTTATAAACCGAAATATTATCAATAATGGAATCCGGTCTGGCAAAATAAACATACTCGAAAATGCACGGACAATGATCAATTCTCTCTGCGCATTGTTTGGTATGCAATACGCCCGATTCCTCAATAAATACCGCTTCTCCAGGCTCTATGTCCCTAATAAGATCAAAACCCAATACATCCAGAGCCACACTCTCGGATGCGATCATGAACTCCGAACCTTGCTCGGATTTTCTTTCGCCGAATACGATCGGACGGATACCGTGGGGATCCCTGAAACCCAAAACCCCGAATCCTGCAATCATAATCACAACCGCATAAGCTCCGCGGCAACGGCGGTGCACGCCCGATACCGCCTGGAAAACATCGTCAACGCTTAAATCCAATTTGCCAAAAGTTTGCAATTCGTGAGCAAACACATTTAACAAAACTTCGGAGTCGGAGTCGGTATTGATATGACGCTGATCTTCTACAAACAGGGCTTTTTTCAACTCTTCGGTATTCGTTAAATTGCCGTTATGAGCAAGCGTCAAGCCAAAAGGCGAGTTTACATAAAAAGGCTGCGCTTCTGCCGAACTGGTGCAGCCGGCTGTCGGGTAGCGTACATGGGCAATACCCATGTTGCCTTTCAATCTCAACATCTGGGCATTGGTGAAAACATCACGGGCCAAACCGTTCTCTTTCCGTAAATGTAAGCGCCCGGCCTCGCAAGTCACAATGCCGGCGGCATCCTGACCTCTATGTTGCAAAACTGTTAGAGCATCATATAACTCTTGATTAACAGTTTGATGTGAAACGATAGCAGCAATACCACACATTATTTTTTAACCTGCATTGTTTTGTAAAAATTAGCCAAAGGAATTAACGATAACTGATGTATTCCGCCATACCTGGCGAAAAATGATCTCGCAACCATACTGCGAGCAACTGAAAAGGTGGAATCAATGTTGAATCTTTCCACCAGGAATCTTTGGGCAATGGCGTTAGCCCCGCTAATAGGACAATGACGGTAACAACAATCACTCCACGAATAATACCCAGAACCATACCCCAAAAACGATCAATAAAGGTTAATCCGGTTTTCTTCGTCAATAAACTTAGTAGAAAACCGATTAAACCGCCAAGACTCAGCGTAATTGCAAATAAAGCCATGAATGAAGCAACTATCCGGAGTAGCTGATGACTGATAGTCGGACCCAAAAAGACAGAAAAATCGCGACTAAACATCAAACTCACCCAGACTGCCAGCACCCAGAATGCTAATGAAAAAACTTCCTTGGCAAATCCGCGCAACAGCCCGGCCACAAAGAAAACAAAAATAAGCGCGATAAAAGTAAAATCTATCCAGATCATGCTGTTATTAAACGCATTATTCGGAAATCAAGATTGCCTTTATGTTCTGTTTATCCAGTCTTGACTTCATTGCAGCCGCCTTTTTTCCGTCAAGCTCAGGACCTACCCGCAACCGGTATGAAATTCCTTTATCCGTTTGAACAGTATCCAATGAAGCAGGTAAACCTTGCTCATGCAAGCTCTCCCAAAGAGACGTCGCATTTTCTTTTTTACTAAAACTGCCCAGCTGGATGTACCAACGTACCATTTTGGGGTTCGCTTTGGGCACAGCAGCTAGCGGTTTTTTTGCTTCTGCTACAGCAGCAGCCAGACTCTTTGCATTATTAGGTTGTTTAGGGGCCGATTGGGCAAAGGCCGCAGTATCGCGCTCATCAATTAACGGTTCTTTTTCCGGCTTTTTAGCGATTATCGGTTTTACCGTTTCTACAATTTTTTTAACCTTTACAGGAGGCTCTTTAGTGATGACTTCTACGTTAGGTTCTCTTGCCTGTACTTTGGGAACTATATTTTTGCGAACGACATCCGCAACGTCTGCAGATAAAGATTGCTCAGATGGGGCTTGCTTTGATCTTGGCTTTGGTCGAACTTCTTCAAGCTCAACGACCTCCTCTGCACTGCCATCCTCTTTGGTATAACCTTCAGATTCAGTATATAAAGATTCCTCAGATTGCCCAGGTTTCGAATGCCCTGCAGCAGGTTCTTCGGTAAGTTCCCCCGCTGCCCCGGCGCTCTCAATCGTATCGCCGGAAGTCTCAGTAGATAACGGTTCGGGATCAGGCAGTTTTGAGACCTGGTCGGCGCTGGTCGGCAATTTATCGGCCGTGTTTGTATTTGATCCAGCTGGAGCAGGAATATTTAACTCGCTGACTAACTGACCACTATTATCGACAGGATCATCGAACAGCATCGGGATAAAAATAGCACATAGCGCCGTAACAACGACGGCGCCAATTAAACGTTGTTTTAATTCATGATCCATTTCGTCTACTCACTTATTCTCAAATTCAACCAAGCACTCAGATACTAAAAAAAAAGATCCAAAAACCAGTAACAGGTCGCCTTCTCGCGACTGTTTTTTTGCAGCAGAAAATGCCTCATTAAAGCTGTTAAAACCAAAAGAAACGTTGGCTACCGAACTTTGTGAAAAAATTTCACGCATAACAGCTTCCGATGCCGCCCTAGGATTGACCAACGGTGCAAAGAACCAGTCATAAACCACAAGATTCATAATTTCCAGGACACCGGCAATATCCTTGTCTTTCATCATTGAAAAAACAGCGTGAATACGTCTGCCTGGAAAAACAGCTGTCACATAATCGGCCAGTGTTCTTACTGCCTGCGGATTATGCCCCACGTCGAGCAGCACTGGAATCTCGCCGTCGATCAGTTGAAACCGACCCGCTAAATGGACACTTTTCAACCCCTGCTTAATCGATTCTTCAGTTACCGGCAAGGTTTCAGCCATCTGGGTCACCGCTAAAATGACGGAGGATGCATTGCGATATTGATGCTCCCCTTTTAATCCCGGCTCCGGTAATTTTAATATTTGTCGATCGGCAAAAAACCAATCCCATCCTGTTGATTGCTTTTTATAACCGAAATCTTGACCGATACGATACAGCACAGCGCGTCGCTCAGCAGCACTTTGTATTAATGATTGCGGAGGCTCGGGATCACCTGTGATAGCGGGAATCGCGGCTCGGAAAATCCCGGCTTTTTCCCGTCCTATCGCTTCTCGTGTGCCGCCCAGCCACTCAATGTGATCTATGCTGATACTGGTGATCAACGCCACGTCAGGATCAATAATATTGACTGCATCGAGCCGTCCACCTAAGCCCACTTCAAGCAATTGAACATCCACTCCGGCTCGGTGGAATATATCCAACGCCGCCAACGTGCCAAATTCAAAATAGCTTAATGAGGTATGGCCTCGTACCGACTCTATTCTTGCGAACGCCTCGCAGATTTCGTCATCCGATACCGGTTTGCCGTCTATTTTTATTCTTTCATTATATTTCAGAATATGCGGCGAGGTATAAGCACCTACCCGATAACCTTGCGTCGTATAAATTGACTCAAGATAAGCAATAGACGAGCCTTTGCCATTGGTTCCGGCAACAGTAATCGTTGGCGGTTTTACATAATCGGGGTTAAGCGCGTGAAAAACTTGCGCCGCCCGCTCTAAACCTAAATCAATCAGTAAAGGGTGTAAGCTTTCCTGCCACTTCAGCCAGTCCTGTAGCGAATCAAAACCTGTCATTAACCGATATTAAAATCAGTCTTCCGAATTCGAGTGATGTTCAGCATCATTCGCTTCAACGTCTACAATTGCTGCTGCTTCAACAACCGCGACGACTTCTTGCCCGACATTAAAAGGTTGCGTCGACATATCTTTATTCGCCATCAACAAAGCTAGAATAGCTGCTATTTTATCGCGCATCTCGCGTCTGTCGATAATCATATCGATAGCGCCATGCTCCTGTAAAAACTCGCTACGCTGAAAGCCTTCCGGTAGTTTCTCCCGAACGGTTTGCTCTATGACACGTGGACCTGCAAAGCCGATCAACGCATTAGGTTCGGCAACATTGATGTCACCCAACATGGCTAAACTGGCAGAAACACCACCCATAGTCGGATCGGTCATGAATGAAATGTAAGGAAGACCTGCTTCGGATAACTTGGTTAGCGCAGCACTGGTTTTCGCCATTTGAAACAATGAAAACAGCGATTCCTGCATACGCGCGCCGCCACTGGCCGTAAATACAATAAAAGGCACGCCCAGTTCCAGGCTCTTGTTAACGCCACGAACAAATTTTTCGCCAACCACTGAGCCCATTGATCCGCCCATGAAGCCGAAATCAAAGGCTGCCGCAACAATATCGCGGCCTTTTAACTGGCCTTTCATCACAACCAGTGCGTCGTTTTCTTTGCTCTGTTTTTGCGCTTGGGTAATTCGATCTTTATATTTCTTACTATCCTTGAATTTTAACGGATCGACAGGCTTAACATTTTTGCCTATCTCTTGATGACTGCCCTCATCCAGAAACATATTCAGCCGTGTTCTGGCTGAAATGCGCATGTGATGTTCACATTTTGGGCAAACGCTAAAATTTCTTTCCAACTCCGTGTTGTAAAGGATTGCATTACAACTAGGGCACTTATTCCATAATCCCTCAGGCACAGTGCCTTTTTTATTCGACCCTTCGGTTCTAATTGTTAAAGGAATTAACTTCTCAAACCAACTCATTCGTATGCCCCATCGTATTTGATCATCGTATTTTAACCCCGTCTTTTAGCTATCCATTGCCTGACGCATGGCTTTCAATAATTCAACTATTTCTGTTTTGGCGCGTTCCGGATCATCCTGATTGGCTTCGATTTTGCTGATCAAGGCACTACCGATAACCGCGCCGTCACCTAAATTTGCAATTGTCTTTGCAGTTTGTGCGTCTTTAACACCAAAACCAATTGCCACAGGCAATCGCGTGTTCGCTCTGATTTGATTGAGCTTGGCTTCAACATCCGCAATATCCAAATGCCCTGCGCCGGTTACGCCCTTTAGTGAAACATAATAAAGATAGCCGCTACCAACGGCATCCATTTTCTTGATACGCTCGTCACTGCTGTTAGGCGCCAACAGAAAAATCGGATCAATGTCACGAGCCTTTAATAAAGCAGCGCATTCTTCCGCCTCTTCCGGGGGTAAATCAACGGTTAAAACACCGTCAATCTCGGCTCGTTGTGCAGCATTGGCAAAATCTTCGTAGCCCATAGCTTCAATGGGATTCACATAGCCCATCAGCACCACTGGCGTATGTTGATTAGTTCTTCTGAATTCTGTCGCAATCGCCAAAGTACGCCTTAGACTCATTTTATGCTCTAAAGCACGCTCACTGGCACGTTGAATAACCGGGCCATCCGCCATAGGGTCTGAAAAAGGCACACCCAGCTCGATCACATCAACACCAGCCTCGACCATCGCATGCATCATCGGCAGAGTAAAATCAGGTCTGGGATCGCCTGCGGTAATAAATGGGACTAAAGCCTTGCGGCCGGTTTTGGATAATGCTTCAAATGTTGCGGCTAATCGGCTCACAGTGCTATCCCCTCGCGTTGCGCCATAGTTTGCATGTCTTTATCGCCGCGACCGGACAGACTGACAATAATAATTTCGTTTTTGCTCATGGTTGGTGCGAGCTTCATCGTGTAAGCCATCGCATGGCTCGATTCCAGTGCAGGAATAATGCCTTCCATTCGGGTTAATGCGTGAAAACCTTCCAGCGCTTCGTTGTCGGTAATATTGACATATTGAGCTCTGCCTGTGTCTTTCAACCATGCATGCTCAGGGCCAACGCCCGGATAGTCCAGACCTGCAGAGATAGAGTGTGTTTCAATGATTTCGCCGTCGTCATCTTCCATCAGGTAAGTTCGGTTACCGTGCAGTACACCCGGACGACCCGCGCATAAAGGCGCAGAATGACGCCCCGTTTCAATGCCGTCGCCAGCTGCCTCAACGCCAATCATTTTTACCGAACGATCATCAATAAAAGGATAAAACAAGCCGATTGCATTCGATCCGCCGCCAACGCAGGCAACCAATGCATCAGGCAAGCGTCCGGCTTGATCCAGGCACTGCTGTCTTGCTTCACGGCCGATAATGGCTTGAAAATCCCTGACCATAGCAGGATAAGGATGCGGTCCTGCGACGGTGCCGATAATATAAAAAGTGTTATCGACGTTGGTCACCCAATCCCTGAGTGCTTCGTTCAACGCATCTTTCAAGGTTTTTGAGCCGGATTCAACGGCGACGACTTTCGCGCCGAGCAACTTCATCCGGTAAACGTTTAAAGATTGTCTGGCAACATCGACTGCACCCATGTAAACCACGCATTCCAACCCCAGCCGCGCTGCAACGGTTGCGGTCGCAACGCCATGCTGACCTGCTCCCGTTTCAGCAATAATACGGGTCTTGCCCATGCGCTTGGCCAATAAGGCTTGACCAATCGTGTTATTGATTTTGTGAGCGCCGGTGTGATTTAAGTCTTCACGTTTTAGATAAATCTGCGCACCACCAAGCTCTCGACTCCAGCGTTCGGCATGATATAAAGGCGAAGGCCGGCCTACGTAATGCTGTAAATCAGCGTCCAGTTCGGCTATAAATTCAGGATCGTTTAAATACTGCTGATAAGCGGCATTCAATTCCTGAATCGGTGGGATCAATGTTTCTGCGACGAACATTCCGCCATAAGGGCCAAAGTGTCCCCGCTCATCGGGCATGTTATATTTTTCTGTCATATTATTATTCTGTCACCCTCATTAACTTCACGTATGAATGTCGCCATTTTTAGCGCATCCTTTACACCTTTTTCCGCTTCTACACCGCTACTGACGTCCAATGCATAAGGTCTTACTGTCTGCACTGCCTGCTTAGCGTTATTCTCGTCTAAACCACCCGCCAATATGATTGGCAGCGCACAATGTTCAGGAATCCTGTTCCAGTCAAACCGGCTGCCTGTCCCGCCTTTCGCTCCCGGATGATACGCATCCAGCAACAGCCCTGCCGCATCATGATATTGCCGGGCCAAGCCTGAAATATCGATGCCATCCTCCATTCTGACGGCCTTCATATAACGCTTGCCATAAAGCCTGCAAGTTTCAGCCGGTTCATCGCCATGAAACTGAAGACAATCAATCGGCACCTGTTCCAAAACCTCGCGTATTCGCGATTCCTGTTCGTCAACGAACAACGCGACGACTGAAACAAAGGCAGGCAGCGCATTAACAATTTTAGCCGCTTGATTAATATCGACATTCCTCGGACTAGGCGGATAAAACACCAAACCGATTGCGTCCACCCCTAGCTGAGCTGCGTAAACAGCATCTTCAACACGGGTAAAGCCGCAAATTTTAACGCGAGTTCGCATAAAGTGATATTAGAAATTTAACCAAAAAAAGCTAGCCGCCTAGAATAACATAAAACGACACTGTAATTTGTCTGTAATTAACAAGCTCAGCAACAAAAAAGGCCGACGTAAAATCGGCCTTGTGCGCTATATTACTGAAAATAAAGTAAGATTTAGCTTGCAACTCAAACTTAAAATATTTGTCACTTTTCCTTAAAATCCGCATCTACATTATGTATATCGACAAATTACGCTTAGTGAAAGAACATGCTATTTATTCATGTGAATGTTCATGTTGATGATCATGATCATGTTCATGAATTCCAACATCCAAAACAGGAACTGCTTTAACAGCCACTCCATATTTATAAACCATCAAACCGCCTAAATCGGCACCCAGCATCATCAACCCGCAGAGTATCGTCGCTAACATCAGGAAAAAACTATTCGCTCCACCCTGAATAACTCCGCCGGTCTTCAAACGCCAAGCCGACAATAATGCCGCTAAAGAAAGCACCGACACGCCGAGATGCTCATGCCGTTCCATAATTGCATGAACATCCTCACCGTGGGGCACTGAATTTGCTGCTATAAAACCGGCGATCACCGTAAACAAGGCGCCGACAGTGCCCAAATAAAGCAGCCAGCTCGCGACATTTCGCCATTGTTGTTTTTTAGCCAGTGTACCGAGCACATCCAAAACAAAAAAAGCCGACAAAAACGCCAAAGGAAAATGCACCAGCATAGGATGAATATTATCCATATTGGCAAGACCGGGCATTAAGGTTGGAAAAATACCCGGTGAATCATGAGCTGTCAGTCCTTCAAAAAAAGCCAGCAGACTTGCAATGCTGTCAGCAATGCCGCCGCCGTGATCGGCTCCGCCATGAACTTGAAAAGACAAAAAATTATTCATATTAACCATCACTATATATTTATAAGAAAGACAATCTACTTGATATTCGGACAATTTTACAACGTCTTTGAATATCCTTAATCATGTCGTTTGGCGTCGATCGGCAATTTATCAAACACCGGATGTTTGGCAATACCGTAATGTTCAGGATAATAAACCGCCCCCAAATACAAGCCGTCAGGAGGCGCGGTGACACCGCCCAACTTACGGCTTTTCACCTCAAGCAGTTCTTGAGTCCAATCTACCGGCTGTTTTTCGGCACCTATATCCATCAACACTCCGGCGATATTCCTGACCATGTGATGCAAAAAAGCGTTGGCGGAAAGATCGATAATGACCTTATCGCCTTCCCGATAAACGTCAATAAAATACATTTCCCGGCAAGGACTTTTGGACTGACAACCTTGCGCCCTATACGAGGAAAAATCATGCTTTCCGATTAAGTGTTGCGCAGCCTGATGCATTTTATCGGCATCCAGCGGACCAGGACGCCAAGTCGCTTGATTACGTAATAATGCCGATTTGATAGGCCGGTTAAGAATGATGTAACGATAAAAACGTGCAATCGCGCTGTATCTGGCATGAAAATCCTCCACCGCCGGCTTTACCCAAGTAATTCTGACATCATCCGGCAGATTGCTGTTGCCGCCCCGCAGCCAGCAGTAAAGGTCGCGTTCTACTTTTGCGTCAAAATGTACGACCTGTTCCAGTGCGTGCACACCGGTATCGGTTCTTCCTGCGCATTGCACAGTGACCGGATGGTTGGCGACTTTGGATAAGGCTTGCTCAAGTACCTGCTGGATACTGCGTTGATGGGTTTGCCATTGCCAGCCTGAAAAACCGCTGCCATCGTATTCTATCCCTAAAACAATGCGCGTCATGCCACCCTCTTTGGCGCATCGCAAAACATTAAAACATTACTCATGAATATAAACTTTAACCCCAACCTTAATCCTATTAAACAAATCCAATACATCGGCATTTTTCATCCGAATACAGCCATGCGACTCAGGACTGCCATTCATTAATTGATCAGGGCATCCGTGGATATAAATATATCGCCAAGTCGTATCGACTTTACCATAACGATTCTTGCCCGGCTCCAGGCCGCCTAACCACAGGATTCGCGTTAATATCCAGTCGCGTTGCGGATTTTGCCTGCCTAGTTCAGCGTTATATATTTCGCCCGTAGCGCGTCTGCCGATAAACACCGAATTTAACGGCTGACCCGCGCCGATTTTAGCCCTGATTTTATGCCAACCGGTCGGTGTGCATTCGCTACCCATCAGCTCGCCCGCACCTTTTCTGGCGGTAGAAACGGGGTAACATTGCCCCCTGTTTCCATCCTTATAAACGGTCAATTGCTGATTGGCGATATCAATATCCAAATAATTGTGTCTGTCGCCTGCCTGATTATTTCTCATATAAACACCTAAGATTTGCTCGCCTCAGGAATCATTATATGAATGCCGGAAACTTATCGGCGTTAGCCCTCTACTGCCTTGCCGCCATGAATAACTAATACAATTATAAATCCATGCGCCGGTTTGCAGGAAAAACTCTTCATCCTAAGTCAATTTGAACCGGCATTCTAAAACACTTAGCGCATGATCTTCCTGAGAAATTGAGGCATTAGCAGAAGATGCTTAAACCAAGCATCCATTTTGACCTCCGTCTACTCACTTACCGAACATCTTACAGGACGCATTACCTTACCCGGAAACCTTACCTCAAGACTATCAAGAGACCCACATGAAAGCCGGTCATTCCCTTGCAAATCTATTTCTTCAATTCGGTCAGCCGAAAATTGTTCGAGCGGAATAATATCTACAAGATGGTTACCGGATAGGTCAATACGCCGCAATGCGTTCAGCTTCTCGATACCGGCAATCTTACCGATGCCAGCATTAGGGCATATGAGCTCTTCCAGCTCGACGATTTCCTTGTCCCGATATTTATTGCCGATGCAGGCAAGTAGCTCCGTACTTTCATAATGCAGGATGTGAACATCCGGTTCTTCGTGCATCGCGTAATACCGGGAATTCTCATTCAAAGCACGGGCGGCGTCACCCACGACGAAATCGCCGCATATTTGTTTGACACCGCAGCGCTCGTCCCGAATGCGCGGATTGGAAAACATCGGCAAACTGCCTTTATTATTGCCGTTTATCTCACTCATATGCCCGCCCACCATAATGGTTCCGAATTCTCCCGGTTGCGGTTCACCGTCACAATTACCCTCAGCATAACCATTGGCGTAAGGAGCAATAGCCGAAGCATGCCCTGCTTTGAGTTGGCATTGACCAACCAGAACACCATGATTCAAACCCATCAGATGTCCCAACTCGTGCGCCAAGGTATGGGAACCGCAGATAAAATCAATAACTGCATAGGAATTGCGTGTCGTAGCTATTGACTCCAATGTTTTATTCACTGCAACAGCGCGTCCACACCCACGCTTACCATGAACTATCAGCTTACTGCGCATCACAACAGTAAAATCAGCGCCAAATTCATCGGCTTTTTTAAATAAATCGCCGAATCCGTTCTGCTGATGCGCCATGTCGTCCAGTATCTGCATAACATCAATCGCCTCAATCCGGGAAAATTCGACATCCACAATGTTGGCCTGCAACACAACTTCACTGTTACGGTAATAGCTGTTAAGTTCCGCCACATAACTTGCCAGTTTTGCTTGGGCGGCTTGGCGTTGCGTCGCGCTTTGCCCCAGATCGTCGCTTAAAATAAAGCGAATACCAATAGACACAGCCCCGGCTAAGGCATCGGACGCAAAAAACATAGCCAAAACCAGGACTGCAAAAGCGCGCCAGGTCGAAATAACGGAAAGCCCACCGTTTTTTAGATAAGCAAAATCAATGGCCACAGTCTAAACACCTGATGTATTGAATCATGTTTTCTGGAAGCCAAGCAAAATGGAATTCGGTTACCCATATGAGTCTGTACATGGAATTTCTTGCATCATAGAAAAGCAAACTAAAAGCTAAAGCAAGATATTGAAACACCTTTAGCGGAGAGATTTTTCTTGCTGCTATTTTTCAGCGCGGCAGCAACCTCTTTGTCAATGTTCTTCTCAGGCCATCGTCATAAGTGATTGCAGATCAAATTTCGGATTTTGACTTTCCGCCCCCAAACCCTCAAGGTGACAAAGTTTGATATCCGGCAGCGATATTCACAAAAAAACCGGCAATCCCAAACGCACTTTCAGTCATTTCGGTAATCGCCTCGGAGGGCGAGATTATAGAACTTAAACTCAAAATTGCTAAAAAGAAAAAGCAGGATCCCTCTACAGGAATCCCGCTTGGTTGAACGACGATTACCGGATTACCACTCGATTTTATCTATATTATCAAAATCGATGTCGCCATTATCGGCAGAGAGACTTCCCGATGCACCGCCGGTATCGACATTACCGTGGTCGCTATCGGTACCATCGACCATTTTCCCATCAATTTCCAAGGTCCAATCTCCTCCATGAGCACCAGAACCGCCTCCCGTATCGAGCTCAATGATATCCGTCCAGTTCCCTGAACCGCCATCGGCAAAGGTATCGCCAGAGATATCACCGAATACGAACAGATCGTTGCCCGCATCGCCATAGAGCGAATCATCGCCATTAACGATGTCATTGCCGACGCCACTGTTGCCTTGCCCGGAATTATCACTGTTTTCGGCATTATTGTGCTCACCTG
>CAZJOY010000099.1:0-13878 GCA_964547705.1 uncultured Methylobacter sp.
ACGCGCGGACAGGCTTATTCCGGCCTACGTCGAGATGTGTATAACGACGAGCGCGCCGCGTGGGAACGAGAACGAAAGAATAGCCAGTCGATGCTAGTCTTACTGGTATATGAATTGCATGCATCCAGCTATTTGTTGTCTTTGCAGGGGAAACGATAGTTAAAAAACGGCTAGACCTTTCAGAGCCGGCTCGTTACTCAATCGAATTTCCCGAGAAACCATGTGGATTGTTAATATTGCACTACGCCGCCCGTACACCTTTATCGTGGCGGCGCTACTCATTCTGTTGTCTACGCCTTATGTGCTGCGCAATATGCCGACCGATATTTTCCCGGATATCGACATTCCGGTGGTCGCGATGCTGTGGGATTACAAAGGCATGAATGCCAAAGAAATCGCCGATCGTCTGACCGGTTCGGTCGAGCGCTCGATGTCGTTGATTGACGGTATCGAGCATAGCGAATCGGTGTCCTTTGCGGGATCGGCGGTTATCAAGGTATTTTTCCATCCGGACACCGATATTCGCACCGCGATTGCGCAGGTGATGTCCAGCAGCAACTCGGTCTACCGCTCGCTGCCGGCCAGTACCGCCCCGCCGCAAGTCATTCAGTATTCGGCTTCCGATTTGCCGCTGGTGCAATTGGGCATCTCCAGCAGTACGGTGCCGGAGACGGAGGTCAATGATCTGGCCAACAACATCGTCCGGACCGCTCTCCAGTCCAAACGGGGGGTTGCCTCGACCAATCCGTTCGGTTCCAAGAGCCGTCAGGTGACTGTCGATATTGACCCGTCGGCACTGCTTGCCCGCGGGTTGACTCCGTCCGACCTGGTCGATGCGATGGCCGAGCAAAACCTGATTTTGCCGACCGGAACGATCAAGGTCGGTTCGACGGAGTACGACGTTACCCTGAACGGCGCGATTGCCGCAATTTCCCGCATCGGCGACATTCCGGTGCGCACGGTCAACGGCACGACCACGCTGATTCGCGACGTCGCCAACGTGCGCGACGGCTCATCGCCGCAGACCACCATCGCACGCCAGAACGGCGAACGCGGCATTCTGACTTCCATTTTTAAAAGAGGCGACGTGTCGACGCTGGACGTCGTCGATCATGTGAGACAGGTCATCCCCAAAATGCTGGCGCAGATGCCCGAAGGCATCAATATGAAACTGATGTTCGACCAGTCGCTGTTCGTCAAGGCGGCAATCGGCAACGTGATTCACGAGGGGCTGATCGCCGCCGTTTTAACCGCCGCGATGATACTGCTGTTTCTCGGCAACTGGCGGAGCACCTGCATCATCGCGGTGTCGATCCCGCTATCGATCATGTGCTCGCTGATTGTGCTGTACCTGATCGGCGAAACCATCAACCTGATGACGATGGGCGGACTGGCGCTGGCCGTGGGCGTATTGGTCGACGATGCGACCGTCGAAATCGAAAATATCGAGCGGCAAATGTTGATGGGCAAAAATCCGCGTCAGGCTATTCTGGACGGCGCCGCGGAAATCGCGATGCCGGCTTTCGTGTCGACCTTGTGTATCTGCATCGTGTTCGTACCGATGTTCTTTTTGACCGGCGTTGCGCACAGCCTGTTCGTGCCGATGGCCGAGGCGGTGGTGTTCGCGATGCTGGCGTCCTACCTGCTGTCGCGAACCCTGGTGCCGACGCTGGTGATGTATATGATGGCCGGACATCATGGCAACAAGCACCAGCCGCCGGGCAACGCCATCGCCCGTATGTTCAAGCAAACCCACCATGCTTTTGAGCATGGCTTCGAGGTTTTCCGGGAGCAGTATGTGGTGCTGTTGAGCCATTTGCTTAATCATCGCTTGCGCTACGGCTCCGCTTTTTTGGGCTTTTGCCTGTTGTCGCTGACGCTGGTGCCGCTGCTCGGGCAGGATTTGTTTCCGGCAGTCGATGCGGGCCAAATCAGGCTGCATGTCCGCGCGCCGTCGGGTACGCGGATAGAAGAAATGCCCAGCCAGATAGACGCGGTGGAAAAAGTGATCCGCGAGCGCATCCCGGCTGATGAACTGGGCGATGTGCTGGATATTATCGGGGGGCCTTATAGTACCCGCAACACGCTGTTCGGCAACTCCGGCACGGTCGAAACCGCCGACACCGAGATCATGATTTCCCTGCGTCCCGGCGATCACGCGCCGAGCGTCGACTATATCAAGGATTTGCGCGCCGAATTGCCGCGCCGTTTCCCCGGACTCGAATTCTTTTTCCAACCCGCCGATCAGGTTAGTCAAACGCTGAACTTCGGCATTCCGGCGCCGATCGACATCCAGTTTGTCGGCGGCAAGCCCGAAGAGATCATGCCGTTGGTCGTTGAACTGAATAACCGGCTGCGGCAAATTCCCGGCATCGTCGATGCGCACATCTACCAACGCACCAACAGGCCGTCGCTGGACCTGGAGATGAATCGCTCGCAGTTGCAACACCTGGGACTTTCGGCCCGCGACGTGGCGCAAAACCTGCTGCTAACTTTGAGCGGCAGCATGCAAACGGCACCGACCTATTGGTTGAATCCCAACAATGGCAATACGGTGAATATCGGTGTGATGGGTAACCCGCTCGATCTCGACAGCATCGAAGCGCTGATGCGGACGCCGGTGGGCGGCGATAATAACAGCCCGCCGCAACTGTTGGGCAATCTGGTGACGATGAAGCGCTCGGTGCAACCGGCGGCAGTGACTCACTTCAACGTGAATAACGTTTTTAATATTTACGCGAATGTCGAGGGCCGGGACTTGGGTTCGGTCAGTGCCGATATTGATCGCCTGATCGAGGACAGCAGCGCCAAGTTGCCGCGCGGTGTTGAGCTGGCGGTGCGCGGACAGATCCAGACCCTTAACAGTTCGTTTATCGGACTCGCGACCGGATTGGCCGTGGCTATTGTGTTGCTGTACTTGTTGCTGGTGGTCAATTTTCAATCCTGGCTCGATCCGATGATTATCGTCAGCGCGTTACCGGCAGCATTGGCCGGGATCGCCTGGACTCTATTCCTGACCGGAACCACGCTGAGCATTCCGGCCTTGACCGGCAGCATCATGTCGATGGGCGTGGTCACCGCCAACAGCATCCTGATGGTTTCGTTCGCCCGCACCCGTCTGGCCGACGGCGTGCCGCCGGTGACCGCAGCCCTGGAAGCCGGAGCCACTCGTTTGCGGCCGGTCATGATGACCGCTTTTGCGATGGTCGTCGGCATGTTGCCGATGGCTGTCGGCTGGGGCGAAGGCGCCGAACAGAACGCGCCGCTGGGCCGTGCGGTCATCGGCGGGCTGGCTTTCGCCACAGTGTCCACGTTGTTGTTTGTGCCGATTGTTTTCGCCGCCACGCATCGCTGGCTTGAACATCGCCATTCGACTCGACCTATCCTTATCACTGAATGAAACCGTCATGAGTAATTATCAAAATCCTGTATTTGCTTTGCCCTCTCATCCGCAGCGGACGCTGATTATCGCCAGGCGCTTTGGCTTCGGGCTGTTGTTGTTTTTACTGCTGGCCGGCGGCTTACGGCTGGCGATTAATCGGAGCGAGGCCCAGAGCTTGCAGCAGCGCACCGAGGCCAGTCTGTCGCGTAGCGTTATTGCGGCGCATTCCAAGCCGGGCGAGAAGTCGCGCAAGATCACGTTGCCTGCCGGTTTGCGCGGCAACACCGAAACGCAACTCTATGCCCGCAGCAACGGTTACCTGAGCGCCTGGTATAAGACTATCGGCGATCAAGTCAAGAAAGGCGAGCTGTTGGCTGTGGTTGATGTCCCCGAATTGGAGCAGGAACTGGCCCAAGCGCATGCTGCGGCGGCACAGATCAAAGTCCGTCTGGAGTTGGCGCGCTCGACGTTGAAGCGATGGGCCTTGCTGAAAGATACCGACAGCGTGATTCAACAGGAGTTCGACGAAAAACGCAGTGCCGTCCTGCAGGCGGAAGCCGATCTGGCCGCCGCCGAAGTTAATGTCAAACGGCTTGAAAAAGTTGAGGATTATCGCCGTATCGTCGCGCCGTTTTCCGGGGTTATTACGCGCCGGAGCGTCGATGTCGGCAGCCTGATCAACGCGGGCAGCCAGGAATTGTTCGCGCTGACGCAAATCGACCCGCTCCGCCTGACCGTCTGGGTTCCTCAAGCTTACGCGGATGATGTCAAGGTGGGTCAGGAAGTGGCGGTGCGCTCTACCGACGCGCAAGGCAAGCCCCTCGCCGCCCGCGTCGAGCATGTTGCCGGCGCCCTGGACCCGGTCAATCGTTCACTCCAAGTGGATATTACGCTACCCAATAAAGACGGAAAATTATTGCCCGGCTCGTATGTGGAAATCGCTATCAACGTGGTCGGTAGCAAAGCCAGCCCATTGGTTGTGCCTGCCAATGTATTGGTTATCGATCAGGCGGGTACGCACGTCGTTGTTGTCGATGCCGAAAAACGCATCGCGTTTCGTCCGGTAAAACTGGGCCGGGATTTCGGGCGCGAAGTCGAGATTTTGGAAGGCGTGGAGTCTAATGATGTGCTGGTCGCCAGCCCGTCGGATTTGTTGGTCGAAGGCGAGACGGTCAGTGTGGTGGAAGCTCAGAAGAAACCGGACGGCAAGCCTAACGAAAAGAGTGTTGCCAAATTATGATGCGGTATAACTCTAAAAAACGTAATTGGAGCGAGTAGAGGTCGTTCGTACTGAGCCCTTCGGTTTTTTTCAGAGTGGCATTTTCTGGTAAAAAATGTTGAACTTGATGTTTTTTAAGCAGTGCAACCCATCTGGTTTTAACCCAATAAGGATTTTAAATGCCTCGCCCCGAGTTTCTCTGGAACGACTTACATACCTTCTCCATACAGCACAAGCAGTTCGGCCTGCTTCTTACCGTTGCACTGATTATTGCCGTTTCGTTATGGCACTGGCGGCCGCAAGACCGTAAGCCTGTAAAAACGACATTATTGTTTTTGGTGCTTGCGCTCAGCGGTCTTTTACTTAGCGGCGTGTTGGTTGCGTTGGATATCGATCCTTTTGCGCGAGGATTGCATAATGCCAGTGTTTTTGCCGGCGGAATGGCGGGCATACGGCTTTTCGGCTTGTTCTTGTTTCGTCTGGTACTGCCGCTATGCCGTATCAATCTGTTGCGTATCCTTGAAGATCTGGCCGAGCTTGCAGGGTACTGTACATGGCTAATGATATATCTACACGCTGCCGGGCTGAACCTGTCCGGCATCATTACAACCTCGGCGGTTATGACCGCCGTGCTGGCTTTTTCGATGCAAGATACCTTGGGCAATATTCTTGGCGGTTTGGCCTTGCAGTTGGATAACTCGATCAAAGTTGGCGATTGGATTAAAGTGGATGACGTCAATGGCCGCGTCACTGATATTCGTTGGCGATACACGGCGATAGAAACGCGCAACTGGGAAACGATCGTCATCCCGAACAGTTTGTTGATGAAAGGCAAATTCTCCGTGATCGGACGCCGTAGCGGTCAGCCGCTGCAATGGCGCCGGTGGATATATTTCGATGTTAGCTATGATCATTTGGCCGGAAAGGTCATCAATATTGCCCAAAATGCAATTCGCAACGGACATATACCTAATGTCGCGGATACCCCGGCGGCGAATTGCTTGCTGATGGATTTTACTCCCAGCTCATCGCGTTACGCTTTGCGCTATTGGTTAACCGATATTGAAGCTGATGAAGCCACCGACTCGGAAGTACGCGCACGGATCTATGCTGCACTGCAGAGGGAGGGAATCAGCTTGCCGTATCCGCAATATCATATTCACTTGACCAATAAAGACGACCAATATGAACAAAACAAGCGCCTGCGGCGGATCAAAGAGCGTATGGATGCGTTGCAGAAAGTGGAATTGTTCAATACCCTGCATGATGATGAGCTGGCCGAAATTGCCGAACAGTTGGTTTATACACCTTTTGTGAAAGGCGACATTATGATGCGCCAAGGCGCGATAGCGCATTGGCTTTATATTATTATCAGCGGTGCTGCGGATATATTTTTGGAGTTACCGGATGGCGGACGCCGACTGATCGATACAACGCATGGCAGCTGTTTTCTGGGCGAGATGGGCTTGATGACCGGCGACCCCCGTAGCGCCACTGTTATCGCCCAATCGGAAGTTTTAGCTTACCGATTGGACAAAAACTCTTTCCAAAAAATATTGGATAAACGCCCCGAACTTGCTGTGGAAATCAGTACTCTTTTGGCACGCCGTCGCGTCGGTATCGATAACTGGCAGCAACAGTTGGATAGCGAATCTTTAGCTCAGTTGATGGCGCAGCAACAAAGCACTCTGCTGGAGCAGATTCGCAGTTTCTTTGGGCTTGTGAGTTTCGGTAAGTCATCTGGCTGATAATTGATGTGCTTAAAACAGTCCGCTATTCATCAACGACGCCTGGTCAAACTATGCTTGGACTTTATTACTCTGGAATGATCAAATTCGCAAAACTGTCTGTTCAGGTGCAGCGATGCAGCAAAATCTGTTGAATATTCAGCACGGCTAAATGCAGACACCGTTTTCGCGGCAAACCAGCCGACCTGCTATTGCTAGCGGCGGCAATGCCGCCAAGTCCTTAGCCTTCCATTTGCCCAACCAAAAACCGGCTGGTATGCCTCTTGCTTTGTAGTTATTTTCATTACTGATAAACCAAGAGGATCGCATGCATAAATCGCTATACACCGCTGTTGGCTTGGCTGCCGTATTGAGCGGGGCCGGGTGCAGTTCGTTGCAAACGCAGGGCTTAGAGGCGGCATCCGAAGCTTCCGGGGCCGACACCATCAAAGCCATCGAATTTTCAGGTACCGGACGCTGGTATCAATTCGGTCAAGCGCCGAATCCGGATTTATCCTGGCCGCAGTTCGACGTAAAAAACTTTACTGCCGACATCAATTACGACACCGCCAGCGCCCGAGTACAGATTACCCGCAGCCAGACTGTAGAGCCCGGTCGCTTGCGTCCTGCGCCGGTTGAGCAAAAGGTCGACCAATATGTCAGCGGCAACACGGCCTGGAACGTGGCCGCTGCCGGTAACGCCGCGCCGGCGCCATCCGCGCAACCCGCTGCCGTTGAAGAACGCTTGGCGGAAATTTGGGCAAGCCCGCAAGGCTTCCTGAAAGCCGCGCAAGCTAACAATGCGGTTTCGAAAACCGTCGATAGCAACACCGAAGTGTCTTTTAGCATTGCCGGTAAGTATCGCTATGTCGGTACCATCAACGCGAAGAATCAGCTTGAACGGGTACAGACCTGGATCGACAATCCGGTACTCGGCGACACGCTGGTCGAAACCCGGTACGACGGTTACAAAGACTTCGGCGGCATCCAGTTTCCCGCCCACATCGTTCGCAGCCAGGGCGGCTATCCTGTGCTGGACATCAATGTTTCGGACGTCAAAACGAACCCGGCGGTTGACATTGCGGTACCCCAGCAAGTCGCCAAGGCTCCGGCTGTGGTCGTGACCCCCAACAAATTGGCCGACGGCGTTTACTACCTGACCGGCGGCAGTCATCACAGCGTTGCGATTGATCAGCGCGATCACATCGTATTGGTCGAAGCGCCGCAAAATGAAGAACGCTCGCAAGCGATCATCGCCAAACTCAAGGAGATCATTCCGAACAAGCCGATCAAATATCTGGTCAACACTCACGCCCACTTCGATCATGCCGGCGGATTGCGCACCTTCGTCGATGAAGGTTCGACCATCGTGACGCTGCAACCGAACCAATCTTATTATCAGAAAATTTGGGCCGCGCCGCACACGATCAATCCCGACCGTCTGGCTAAATCGCTTAAGCCTGGGCGCTTCGAAAGCTTTACCGGCAAGCACGTACTGTCGGACGGCAAACGCACTATCGAACTTCACTCTATCGCCGGTAGCGGACACAACGATGCTTTCTTATTAGTCTATCTGCCGAAAGAGAAAATTCTGGTCGAAGCCGATGCCTATACGCCTACCGCAGCCAATGTGCCGCCGCCGGCCAAAGCTAACCCTTATTCAGTGAATCTTTACCAGAATATCCAAAGCCTGAAACTGGATGTTGGTCAGATTGCTGCCTTGCACGGTCCGCGCGTGGTCACGCTGGCCGATCTGCGTACCGCCATTGGCCAACCGATAGCCGCCAAATAACCGGCCCGATCCGGATCGGGGCGAAAGTGCAAGGCTTTTGTCCTGATTCACTGTCTTATCGACCTGCCTGATCCTAGGATCGACAATGTTGCTCATCGGGCAGTGCTTGCGCAACTATTGCTGATTTTCAAACACATTAAAGCGGCGCGCATCAAAAAAACAGACGAGAAACAATAGTATAGACATTGGTATAAAGATTGCTAAATTTTTAAATACATATTTAAATTTTAAATTTGAATTACAATTATTAAACCTAATCAATACGTCTGTTTTAATCAATTTACCTGCATGTCCAATCTTCAAGCCAAGCCGGAAAAAACCCGCGTCCGGCTATTGACCGCAGCCAGCCGAATCTTTGCCGAGAAAGGTTTTCAGGAAGCGACGATAGCCGAAATCTGCGGGCAGGCGAATGCCAATATTGCCTCGGTCAATTATCATTTTCGCGACAAGGAAACCCTGTACTTGGAATCCTGGCGTTTTGCGTTTAACCGGGAGCTGACGCTGTATCCGCCCGACGGGGGGCTGATGAACGATGCGCCGGCCGAACAGCGACTGGCCGAGCGGATCAAATCGCTGGTCTGCCGCATCGGCGACGGCAATTCCTATTCGTTCGCGATTATCCATAAGGAAATGGCTCAGCCGACCCGGCTGCTGGCCGACATTCTGGAAAAAGAAATCAACCCGCAACGCATGGAAATGATCGCGCTGCTGAAAGAATGCCTGGGCCATGTGGCCACCGAGCAGCAGGTTCAATATTGCCAAGCCAGCATCATGGGCCAGTGTTTCCAACTGCTACGGTCAAGACATATGCAAGGCGTCCGGCCGTTCCGCAACCATTACAGCGATTTAAGCGACGCCAAGGCGTTTGCCGAACACGTCGTGCAGTTCTCGCTGGCCGGTATTCGCGCCATTCGCTCCCAAGCCCCTAATGAGTAAAGTGTTGGTATGAATCAAAACAATCGCCCTGAATTATCCTCTAACCGGCTCCGGACTTTGTTATGGTCTATTGCGTTGGTTGTGCTGGTTGTTATCGCTGCTGTGTTTTATTTCCGGCATCCGTCGTCGCCGGAGGCAAAGTCCGACGCCAAACGTGGGGCAGGAATAAGCAAAAAAGGTGGCAAGCATCACGATGACGACTCACCGGCGGTCGTGGCGATAGAAACAGCCGTTCAGGCCGATTTTCCGGTGTACCTGAACGGTTTAGGCACAGTCACCGCGTTACGGACTGTGACTGTGCGGCCCAGGGTTGACGGGGAGCTGGTGAAGGTCGCTTTCACTGAAGGGCAGATGGTCAAGGAAGGCGATTTGTTGGCCGAAATCGACCCGCGCCCGTTTCAGGTCCAATTGCAGCAGGCGGAAGGCCAATTGATGCGCGACGAAGCGTTGTTGAAAAATGCCGAGATAGACCACGCCCGCTATCTTACCTTGCTGGAGCAGGACTCGATTGCCGCCCAACAGACTGTGACCCAGGAAGCGCAAGTCAAACAATATCGCGGCGTTGTCGAAATGGATAAAGCCCAAGTCAATAACGCCAAACTCCAGCTCAGTTATGCCCGCTTGACTGCGCCGATTCCGGGGCGGGTCGGATTGCGCCAGATCGACCAGGGCAATATCGTCCATGCGAACGATACCACGGGGTTGGTGGTGATTACCCAGATGCAACCGATCACTGTGGTTTTTACGTTGCCCGAAGACAAGGTGCAAGAGGTCATACGGCGCTGGCGGACTAACGAACCTGTTAGCGTAAGCGCCTACGATAGAGCCGGTAAAACCAAACTGGCCGAAGGCAAACTGCTTGCGCTCGACAACCAGATCGACCCGACGACCGGCACGCTGAAACTGAAGGCGCAATTCGACAACAACGAGCGCACGCTGTTCGCGAACCAATTCGTCAATATCAAAATGCATCTGGATACCTTGCGTGGAGCGATCCTGGTTTCCAGCGCCGCGATTCAGCATGATACGCAAGGCGCTTTTGTCTATGTGGTCAACCCGCAGAAAGCCGTACAGCTGCGCCGCATTACGCTGGGGCCGACCGAAGACGACAAGACCGTGGTGCTGAGCAATCTTGACGCCAACGAAACAGTGGTGGTGGAAGGCACCGACCGGCTTCGCGAAGGCAGCCAAGTCGATATTGCCAAGAAAGACGGCCAAGCCGTGGCGGCCGATCCTGATATGCAGGTCAAGCCCGAAGACAAGCCGCGTAAAAAAGACCGGCGTTCTTGAATCTGAAAATGAAAGTTAGTCCACGAAAAGCACGAAAGCCACGAAAAAAGTCGATATGTTGAGGGCGGTTATTAATGATGTAGGCCGATTAGACCTTCCAGGTTTTACGACTGCCATGGATGGCTCCAGTAAAAACTTGGAAGGTCTGTCCTTAAAAGTATTTTTCGTGTCTTTCGTGGATAAAAATAACCCTTAAACCGACCATGACTCCAGCCAATCCTAACCTGTCGAACTTCAATCCATCCCGGCTGTTCATCCTACGGCCGGTCGCAACGTCGTTGCTGATGGTGGCGATGTTATTGCTCGGCATACTGGCTTACCGCTTGCTGCCGGTTTCGGCGCTGCCGCAGGTCGATTATCCGACCATACAGGTAGTGACCTTATATCCGGGCGCGAGCCCCGAGGTGATGACTTCGGTCGTTACTTCGCCGCTGGAACGGCAGTTCGGCCAGATGCCGGGACTCACGCAGATGTCGTCGACCAGCTCCGGCGGCGCGTCGGTGATTACCTTGCAGTTCAATTTAAACCTGGATTTGGACATTGCCGAACAGACCGTGCAGGCGGCGATCAACGCGGCCAGCAACTTTTTACCGAAAGATTTGCCGCAACCGCCGATTTACAGCAAGGTCAATCCGGCCGATACGCCGATCATGACGCTGGCGGTTAGTTCCAAATCCTTGCCGTTGTTCAAGGTCGAAGATTTGGTCGATACCCGGCTGGCGCAGAAAATCGCGCAATTGCCGGGCGTCGGCCTGGTCGGTATCAGCGGCGGCCAGCGGCCTGCAGTGCGGATTCAGGCTAACCACAAAGCGCTGGCGGCCTATGGCATCAGTCTTGAAGATTTGCGTGCGGTGATTGTCGCGGCCAATGTCAATCAACCGAAAGGCATGTTCAACGGCCCGATGCGCTCGGCTATCATTGACAGCAACGATCAGCTGCATTCGGCGGCCGAATACCGCGACTTGGTGGTCGCCTACCGCAACGGCGCGCCGGTAGTGCTATCCGAAGTCGCCGAAGTCGTCGATAGCGCTGAAAACGTGCGGCTGGCGGCCTGGGCTAACGATAACGCGGCGGTGATCGTCAACATTCAGCGCCAGCCCGGCGCTAATGTGATCGAGGTCGTCGACAGCATCAAGGAACTGTTGCCGAAATTGCAGGCATCCTTGCCGATTAATGTCGAGGTGCTGCCGTTGACCGACCGCACCGTGACCATACGCGCCTCGGTGCATGATGTGCAGTTCGAGTTGCTGCTGGCGATTGCGCTGGTCGTGATGGTGATTTTCCTGTTCCTGCGCAATGTACCGGCGACGATCATTCCGGGCATTGCGGTGCCGCTATCGCTGGTCGGTACGTTTGCGGTCATGTATCTGGCTGGTTTCAGCATCAATAACCTGACACTGATGGCGCTGACCATTGCCACCGGTTTCGTTGTCGATGACGCGATTGTGGTGATCGAAAATATCTCCCGCTATATCGAGCGCGGCGAATCCCCACTGAAAGCCGCGCTGAAAGGCTCCGAACAAATCGGTTTTACGATTATCTCGCTGACTTTTTCGCTGGTCGCTGTACTGATTCCGCTGTTGTTTATGAGCGATGTGGTCGGCCGCTTGTTCCGGGAATTTGCAATCACGCTGGCGGTCGCGATCCTGATTTCAGCAATCGTGTCGCTGACGTTGACGCCGATGATGTGCGCCAAACTGCTTCATCCGCATGGCGGCCAACATGACGAACATCCGGACGACTGGCTGTCCAATTTGATTGCCCGCTACGGCCGCAGCCTGGAATGGGTATTGCAGCGGCAAACCCTGACCATGCTGGTGTTCTTCATTACCGTGGCGCTGACGGTGACATTGTATATCGTCATCCCCAAAGGATTTTTCCCTATACAAGACACCGGCACGATCCAGGGTGTTTCCGAGGCGCCGCAAAACGTATCGTTCTCGGCAATGGCCGAGTATCAGCAAAAGCTCGGCAAGCTGATTCTTGAAGATCCGGCCGTCGACAGCCTGTCGTCGTTCATCGGCGTCGATGGCATCAACACCACGCCGAACAGCGGCCGCTTCCTGATTAACCTGAAACCGCACGATCAACGTTCGGTCAACGCGATTGACGTTATTGCCCGCTTGAAAGTCAAGCTGGCCGATTTGACCGGGGTTTCGCTGTATTTGCAGCCGGTGCAGGATTTGACGATGGAAAACCGGGTCAGCCGCACGCAGTATCAGTTCACGCTGGAAACGCCCGATATGGATGAATTAAACAGCTGGACGCACCGGCTCGTGGATGAGCTAGGCGGTCAGCCGGAATTTGCCGATGTGACCAGCGATGTGCAGGATCAGGGACGGCAAGTCTACGTCAACATCGACCGCAGCACCGCCAGCCGTCTCGGCATCAGTACCGCCGCGGTCGACAATGTGTTGTACAGCGCTTACGGGCAACGGCTGGTTTCGACTATTTTTACCCAATCCAACCAGTACCGGGTTGTGCTGGAAATCGATCCGGCCGCCCAGAGCACGCCGGAAACCCTGAAGGATTTGCGAATTCCGTCCAGCAACGGCACGCAAGTGCCGCTTTCGGCGATAGCCGAGATTTCGGAACGGCCGACGCCGTTGTCGATCAATCATCTCGACCAGTTTCCGGTCGCGACGCTGTCTTTTAACTTGGCATCCGGTGCGGCGCTCGGCGATGCGGTCAAAGCAATCGACCGCGTCAAACAGGAAATCGGCCTGCCGTTAAGCATCCGCACCAGTTACCAAGGCGCGGCGCTGGCGTTTAAAGCCTCGCTGAACAACACGCTGTGGCTGATCCTGGCTGCGATTGTGACCGTATACATCGTGCTGGGCGTGCTGTATGAAAGCTATATTCATCCGGTCACGATTTTGTCGACGCTGCCTTCCGCCGGAGTTGGCGCGCTGTTGGCGCTGATGGTTTCCGGCGGCGACCTCGGCATCATCGGCATTATCGGCATCATTCTATTGATCGGCATCGTGAAGAAGAACGCGATCATGATGATCGACTTTGCGTTGGAAGCCGAGCGCAAGCAGGGCATGTCGCCTAACGATGCGATTTTTCAAGCCTGTTTGCTGCGTTTTCGGCCGATCTTGATGACCACGTTGGCCGCATTGCTGGGCGCGTTGCCGTTAATGCTGGGCAGCGGCGTCGGATCGGAATTGCGTCATCCGTTGGGCATCACGATGGTCGGCGGCTTGCTGCTGAGCCAGCTATTGACGCTGTACACCACGCCGGTGATTTATTTGTGGATGGACAGCCTGGCCCGGCGCGTGTCCGGCCGGCTTGGCCTGAATCCGGCTGAGAGCGACGGAAGCTTGTGATGAATTTAAGAGCTTTAAGTTGTCCACGAAAAGCACGAAAGACACGAAAAGTCATTTGGCGGGATTTTCGTGCTCAATGCCGGTCGGGGTTTGTAACTCTCGTCACGCTCAGAGATTTAAAAGCCTTAATTTGTCCACGAAAAGCACGAAAGACACGAAAAGCTATTTGGCGAGATTTTCGTGCTTTTCGTGTCTTTCGTGGA
>CAZJOY010000100.1:0-13877 GCA_964547705.1 uncultured Methylobacter sp.
GGCAAATCGTCAAGACATCGCGGGGAATACGGAAAAACTCAACCGTTCTGGCCAAGGCGAATGAATTCGGCGGAATAATGCAGACATCGGATTTAACATCAACAAAGCTGTTTGAATCGAAGTCTTTGGGATCGACGATCGCGGAATTGATATTGGTAAAAATCTTGAACTCGTCGGAACACCGAACATCATAGCCATAACTGGATGTGCCGTAGGAAATAACTTTCTTTCCTTCGGACTCCCTAACCTGGCTGTATTGAAATGGCGAAATCATGCCATGTTGTGCCGCCATGCGGCGTATCCATTTGTCCGACTTAATACTCACTCAACCACTCCTTAACCCAAAAATAAACCAGTACACCGGTACCGGATAACACAATTATTGTTTCAACCACTTAAGCTTTCTCATGCTCATTGAAATCCAACTTCTTTTTCCAGATTATGTTTCTTTGGTCTGATCTACTGCCTGGATCACAATGATACTTAAGCCCGACCTCACATCCTGGATTGTCAAATACGCAGCCAGTGCAAAAAGAACCTATTGTAGGAGCACCTTGTGCCACATAAGCCACACCGTTAAACGCAAATTCGTTCTCAGTATTCATTAGCTAATTCCCCTTAACTTTATTTAAATTTTTGATCCCGAAGCACAACATGGCTGCGTCACGTTCATGCTGATTCGTTCTACCTTTCCAGCCTGTAATGCGGTTAAATTGGACAGCATCCAACTTTCCTTTTGGTTTCTGGGTAATGTAGTGCCGGCCATTCTTTTGCAGATACTCGACCAGCAATTCTGCCTCGCGAATGCATGACCCGACATTAACGCCGGTACGTTGTACTGCTCTCTTAGATGTGGCGCCGTTATGCCAAACATGTTTTGTCGCCGGCAGTTCAACAACCACCGTTGCATCGGGACAATCATCAATTAGCCTAATGCACCCCCAGAAATCAGTAGGTACAACATGCGTCAATTGACCATCAACGCAAAGAGCGAAACCAGTTGTCTTGCCTGGATCAATGCCGATTACTTTAGCCATTACTATGCCTTCCCAGGCTTTTGTTCCGCGGTCAACCATTTATTCAAAGCCATCCTGATCATCATTCAACAAATGAGCATCGCTGCCGTCGAATAGAGCATCAAAACTCATAACCGCTCAAAACGGAATATCATCATCAAAGTCGTCATAATTCGGCGGTGGTTCCGGCATGTTTGGATTTCCTTGTGGCGCATTATTCGAATGCGTGGGTCCAGATTGCCCATAAGCACTAGCTTGCTGGCTTGCCCTGGAATCACCGCCGCCGTCGCTACGCTGACCACAAAATTGAAACTCATTAACTAAAATTTCAGTGGCATAATGCTTAACGCCGTCTTTTTCATAACTTCGGGTACGCTGCTTTCCAGTGACGTGAATTTGACTGCCTTTTTTGAAATACTTAGCAACAGCCTCAGCCCTCTTTCCAAAAATCACTGCCCTAATCCACTCGGTATGTTCTTTAACCTCGCCCGTAGCTTTGTCTTTCCATTTTTCGCTGCAAGCGATAGAAATATTTACGCAAGCACTGCCATTAGGTAAATACCTTAAGTCAGGATCTTGACCAAGATTACCCATAAAAACACAGTTATTTATAGCCACCTTTTACTCCTTAAATTTGCATGCATATTATACAAATTATCCTTTAAAATTAATTACTTGACAAATATTTTAAACGGATTTTATAAATCCGTTTTTGCGCCAAAAATCGCGCGTCCTAATCCCGGCTTCCAAAAACATCAGCTTTATATCTGCCGGCGAAAAACCATGTTTTACCGTCGGCTTTCCGTCAACCGCTGCGTGACAATCCGAGCAGCCAAAAGCGCCCTCCATGTCGTCCATTTTCATTCCCATGCCGCCGCCGTTGTAGTGACATAGGCATGTTGTTTCCGGATTCCAATTGCATACGCCGGGAATTCTGATCAAGCATGACTGTCCGCGCGCCGATTTTCGAAGCTTACTCATGCGAACCCAAGCACTTCAGAGACAACCCGGTCCATATCGCCATTGCTGTAATGCGGCAAATAATCTGCCAGAATTACATCGATCGCTTTGCTAAAAAGCTGCTCAAATTGAATCTGATCCATATTGGCGAAGCTGATGGATTTAGCTACTTGAATGACCCGGTTCTTTTTATCGAGACCTAACTCCCAATAACCGCAAGCGATAATAATTTCTTCACGAAACCGCTCTCGGCTTTTGAATACCCTAACTTCGTGATAATAGACCTCGGGCTGCTCATAGTTGTCATAGCACTTATTCAGCAACGCAAAAAACTTCCTGTGGAATGGCAGATTACGTGGCTGAGATAAAACAGCTTTATATTCCCCATTCATCTTTAAATCTTCCATTAAAGACAACTGAGAAATATCAGCCGGAACAAATTTGTCGTATAGTTTTCTAATAACAATCTCAACAGCCATTTAACTCACCATAGCCATCGTAGCCGACTCAATTCCACTGAACAAAGACAAATACCTCATTACGCAATCGCCTTTTGATCTTCATGAGAATGCCCTGGCCATGCGTCCCAGCCAGAAATCAATAACTTGTCATACACCGGCTTAATGATTCGTTTTGCATCCGCAACCTTAGCGGTGCGGACTGCAAACATGTCAACAGACTTGGATATAGCCAGTGCCAATGGGTGCCCGTACCGAAACTCTAAAGCCCCCTTCCTGACCGATACCGTGACCAAGATAGAAACAATATCTTCGAGTGTCGGTATATCGGGCATTGAGTCAGAAATGCACAGCCGCCTGAACTCCAATACTGTCGGCGGCCATCCTGGATAAGTCGTTTTTAACTGCACAAATCCATGCTTCAGTTCTTGCAATGTAATGCCCGATAGTTCTTCGCTCCAAACAATTGCGGCCTCGGTTAAATAACCGTTTTCATCGATTCCGAAACCTAATTTTGAAGTAAACTTGTTGTCATACAGGATAATCATGCGGCGCCATATCATCGCTATCAGTTCGTCATCCAGTGGCAAGTCAGTTGACAATACTGTCTCGCTCTTCTTGCTCACGTTGTTTTCTTGCCCTAACTCGAGCAAGGCCCTGGTCTGCTTGTTCTGCGAGTGAAGGTTTTCTACCAGCATAGGCTTCATTGTTGTTTGTTTTTGTGGCATAATTACCCCTTGAGTTTTCCTGAAAGCCAGCTTCTGAACCTGCCCGGTCGAGCTGGCTTTTTTGTTTTTCGAACATCAGTGTTTGAACAAAAGTCTTGTAAGCCGTAGGGCTACTTGGCCGCTGCTGTCCATTTGATTTTTTAGCAAGCCAGCTATTCACGTCCAGCGTAGCCAGCTCAACAATTTCCACTGTCACCCCATCTTTCACCCAGTCCGCAAACATCGGAACGGTCTTACCTGTCTGAGCTTCATGAATCTGGAAGCCAAGATGGTTTACAAAATACTCAACCCATTGCATTGACGAGGTTGGTTGATTTTGCGTTTCCGGTGCAATCGGTTCCGGAAAATTTACGGTATCGGTTTTTTCTTCTTGCGCGTCCGCTGGCAACAACACAACACTATCTTTCTGTCCCTGTCCCTGTCCCTGTCCCTTAAGAGGGTTTTCCGACGGAATTCCACAAGCAGTAATATCGTTTTCTTGCGGAAAATTTTCATTTTCCGATGGAGAGCTTATATTTTCTTTTGGAAAATACGGCTTTTCAGGAATAGGCAATAATCCAAGTTTATTTTTTTCTCGCGTCTTATTTTCTTTTCGTATTCGATCGCATTCTCTTGACCACCGGTGCAGTTGTTTTTCTCGCCACGACTTCATGGCTTCATTAGCAATATGCTGGTGATAAATGCGACCATCTGAGCATTTAACAAAACCGTGCAATGCCTCTTCTTTATATTTCAGCCATTCAGAAATAACGCGGCCAAAACCGGCTAAATGAGCCAATTCAACATCATCATCCGGAAGACTTGATGCTGGCAACTGATGCCAACAAGCGCACCACAATAAAACAGCCGACCTGAATCCATCACCTGATACTGCATACGCCAATCTGCTGTCTCTCAACCTGCCAACATCAAGCGGCATGAAGTAGAAATCCCTCAGGTCAACATCTGGCGGAACCAATGGCGGTGGATACTCCTTTACCAATTCCATATTTACCTTTAATTCCCAGTCAATTAAAACCAGTTTAAAAACCTCGGCTCTGCGTACTGGTATCGCATTTCGGTAGCTAACCTAGCCGAGTTCGTTTATAAAATTCCTGTTTACTGAATCAGGATCGGACTTAACGTAACCGAAGCTCTCAACGTCCAGTTTTAACAACGCAGCCCTAGAAACTGCATCGGCATCAAATCAGCCGCATAGTCGGTGACCATTACGAGGTAGTGCTCGCAATGGTCATAAATTCTTTAAATGGGCGTCGATATTGGAAAAATCTTCATCAACTAACTCCAATTTAGGCTTAAACTTTTTACATGTTCGATCAACAAGAGTCCCACCCCAAAACAGCGGATAATCCGGCGCATTACCAAGCTCAATAAGCAGCAACCTAAGCCGCTCTTTACTCTCGCCCTTATCAACGTAGTGCTTGTAAACTTTGCATTCACCAAGGCCATACCCAAAGCCTATTTTGTCGGGTATAAAGCCTTGACATTGAAAACAGGCGACTTTACTCAAACACCACAAATCCCGCTGCATTCATTACCAAATAGCCTGGTTTGGTACAGTGCAAAAAGAACATTACTGTTTTCGCAAAACTGAATGAAGTCTTTTTCCTTGCTGAACGTAACCGAAAACTCAAGAACAGCAGAGTTAATCCGAAACAGCTCACAGCGCGTTGAAGCCTCATAGGAAGCGCTTGATACAACACTACCTAGGCCGGTCTCAATAACGCACTCAATCGCCTCACCGGATCGCATCCGATTAACCAGTTCGGCATAATCGCTGCAAGTGTCCGGATTTTCCGACAACCATTTTTCTACTGGTGACTGCATATTTAATTCCAATTTAAATGTCCCGTTAGCTACGTATTTTTACCTAAGTATTCCAACTTATTTCCGACGACACTGCGGCCAGGTCGGATCGACACCGGCAACCTTCATCACTAGACTAGCCTCATGGTGTTTTTCTTTGGCCCAGGCCAAAAGAATTTCAGAAACGATAGGAGTACGCCCGCCGCCGCCTGCTGCTGAAGCATAAGCGTCAATAACGGCCAGTATCGAATCGTCTATTTCACAACGCAGTTCAGACATATAAAGGACCTTTATGAAGCATATTAGTGACTACCTGCTCGTCATTGCCGAGCGTAATTTTTGTTCTAACAACCCGGTCGCGATAAAAAAAGCCCTGCCGAGACATGGCGAGTTATCCCAGGAGAGGGTAAATTGGGCCACAACCCCAAGCCAAGCATTACCAGCGAGTGAGGAAGTTAATCATTCTGCTGGGGTTGTGATTGTTTGCTTTTCAAAAACATCAGGACGAAGATCATGAGGCGTTTTGCCAATCAATTTTGCAGCCTTTGGTGTTATTTCCAAAGGCATGTCAATGTCGTTATTAAGCCAATACCAAACATTTTGCTGCTTACGACCGATTGCTCTGGCCGCCGCTGATTGGTTGCCGCCGAAATGCTCTAAAAATATTTCAATTGCTTTCTTTTTCATATGGAGTGATTTTACAAATGTACTTGTACGAAGTCAACAAATCTATTTGCATCGATCATCACAAAAGAATTTGTAATAATATGGATATGAAAGAATATTCAGATCGTCTCACTTATGCGCTAGAGAAACGCGAAATAACGCAATCAGAACTAGCAAGAAAAATTGGGGTAAAGCCACAGGCTATCCAATACCTGTGCCAAAAAGGAAAACGTTCTGTGCATACCAACAAAATTTGTGAAATCCTTCATATTAATCCAGCGTGGCTTACTGAAGGAATTGGTGAAATGAACACTCCCAATGATTACATTGAGGGTGCGGTAACAAAACGCGAGTTTGATAACCCCAATAAAATAGAAAGCAATGGTTCATATTTAGGCACAATAGAGGAATGGGATAGCAATACCCCATTAGATGAGGATGAGGTAGCCCTACCATTCTTTAGGGAGGTTGAAATGGCAGCCGGAACAGGTCGCTTGCAAGTACAAGAAAACCATGGCTGTAAATTGAGGTTTTCAAAATCTACATTAAAACGACATGGCATATCGGTTGATAATGCCTATTGCGTAACGGTATCGGGTAACAGCATGGAGCCGATGATGCCGGACGGCAGCGTGATTGGCGTCGATACCAGCATCACCGCAGTAAAAAATGGCGATATTTACGCGATTGACCACAACGGCCATCTTAGAGTTAAGCTGCTCTATCAAATGCCAGATGGAAGAGTGAGATTACGAAGCCTGAATATCGATGAATGGCCCGACGAATATATTGGAGGTGAAGAGCTAAATACATTTAAAGTACTCGGCCGTGTGTTTTATGGCTCATGGTTGCGCTGATTTTGGCGAATTTCTTTGCTTTTGTCAGCTTACCTACGGCGTAATCAATTACCTACAATAACTAAAGAGGAATTAATATGAAAAAACTACTAACCGCTATTGCCTTTGTATTTGCATCAACTACGGCACAGGCCGCCGGACCATATGACGGATTATGGTTGGTCAATTTTTCTGGATATTATTTTTATTACTCGATCCACGAAAATAATGGACAGGTCATTGCGGCTCAATTAGCCGACGGCCTTGGCTCATGGGGCGCATCATCTGGGACGAGAAATAATAACGTCATCGATTTGCAGTCGATTAGAGGTTATAACCAAGTTATCGGTCATTGGGTTGCAACAGTTACTTCGGCAACAACAGCTACGATTGAGCAGCTAAGCTGTGCGCCAGCATATTCCGGGGCTTATTGCCTGACTTCTGGTTATGCGACTGGTTCAGCGCAGAAGATTTTCTAAATGTCCGCTCATTAGATCCTTTCCAACAAAGGAAATTTTATGCAATCTAGTCATGAGGCAAAAAACGCAAGAGATCGTTTAGATGCACCGTTATTGTTAGCAACACACCTATACGGATTATCTGCGGCAGTTAGAGCTATCATTGCAACTCATCCTGACCCGAAGAATCTTCGGCAGGTTTTTGATCAGTTTCTTTTCCAGATGCAGGCACATCCAGCATTTTTGAGCAACAAGGACACAGCCTTAGCTCTAAAGGATTTCGCTGAAACTTTATTTCAGCCGTCTGTAGTGCTTGATATAGACCCTGAATCGTGTCCATGAGTTTTTTATTTTTTAGTTTCCTGGGTTTCTCTTGTTCAGGAGACTCTGGATAGGTGCCAAAAAAGCCAGCAGAGTTAAGCAGGCCTTCGTCTATCGGAATAATTTTTTTATTAGTCATACTTTGCCTTATTTGATAAAAAACTAACTTGACAATTAATAATTAAAAAATGGAGATGCAGCGGCTACGTCGCCCTGAAACGATACAGGGTAACCGGTGGCCACCGTGCAGCTGCAATCTCCCCGTCGCCTGATCAAGCGGCGGATGGTCGCGGAGCTCTTTAGGTTTTGCGCAGTCCTGCGAAATGGACACCTATTAAGCAACGCGATCCGAACCTCCTTCCATTTATGGTAGGCGGAGCGCTCTGCCAGCCACGCCTTTTGGAGATTTCCAGAATGTCAAAGTTGACATTGAAGGTAACGGTAGACGTTGCAAAAGTTCTTGAAGCGTTAACAGCGCTGATAGCAACTATTGCATACATAGTCCGTTATCTATAAAAGCCTGAGCCGGTTAACGCCCGGCTCAGGCACCCCATCTAAAAGAAAACTTCCAGACGAAGCCGCATTATAGCGGCTTTTTTTTGCCTAATTAAAAATAATACAAATATGTTTGTATTATTTTGTTGACGAACTACAAATATGCTTGTAGAATTTTAACCACTGAAGCAAAACACCGCTTCACCGGGAATCATCAAGCCGTTCAAGTCGATGAAATCAACATGCCGGTGCTTAACCGGCAAACGAATACACGATTTCAGTCTTACCTCTGGAACACCTACCGCTCTTAGGAGCGGGTTTTTTAAAAGCTCCATTTTGGGGTTTTTACAAAATAGCTCTTTAATAATTTGGTAAATCCCGATCCGCTGGCAGAGCGAGACTGCGCACTTTATGCGCTAGATAGTCGCTCACTCTTGAAAATATACCAAGACGGACGGGTACGCATGGCGTCGCAGCGAACACTAGCGACACAGGACTGCAAAAACCGACGGTACCTGCAATGCAAAGCAAAATCACCGACAGCGAAAACAATAAAGCTGCGCGGCATTTTGCGGGAACATTGCAAAGAACAACGGTGACTATGAACAAGCATAGCGCGGTTAGCCTCACAAAAATCAGGCAGTGCGTTAGCAACCGGTTGGCTTAAACAGCCGGTTGCTGAATAAAAATTCTCGAGAGTTTTTATTCAGCAAATTGAGTGTGTCACTTTGTACCTACCTACTAACTACCCCGGAAACTTCCGGGGAATTTTTTAGGAGACACGCTAAACCGAGCATCGGAGCCAATAGCCGGATTACCACCCGGCGAAACCTGAAACAACAGGTGAACAGCAAGAAGACCACATCGTTACCGCGAACAGCTCCAGCGGTGAAAGGAAGAAAGACGATAGCCGGTACCGGGTGGTGCCGACCGGCGCACCTAATTTTAAATTCCGACCTCATTAGCGGAATCCTCTTCTGCCTGGTTATGCCGGGCGTTTTTTAAAGAGCATTCATGAGAGTGTTTTTTACAAAATTAATTAACTTGGATGGCAAAGAAATGAATACTTTTAAGCATCTCGGAACCGGTTTAGTTCCACCAGAACCAGAAATAAGAATAATTAGTCCAAGGCTGTTCAATATGGCGATGGCTGTTACGTCTATGGATAAAGACGACGATCCGAGATTTTATCTTAAATATTTAAAAATCGATCCGTCCAAAAAAACACTTACCGGAAGCAACGGTTTTGCTCTTGTTTCAATATCTTCTGGACTTGATTTTTCTAGCTACTATGGAAACAAGCAAAAACTGATAAGTATTTCGCAGCCTTTGCCAAATGACTGCATCGGCGCAGTTATTTATTTGAAAAAAGAAGAAATACATATTGCCAGGAAAAATCTACCGCCGCTTGTTTTAAAGATAGAAACTACGGATTACAAATATCCAGACTTTAGCTATGTCTTAGATAACATTACCGATGAAAATAAGACAAACGAAGATACTTTTTGCCTAAATCCAAAATGGTTAAGGAATATGCAAAAAGCATTAGGAAAAAACATTACCGCGGTCGCCATTACTCCGTACAAAAGTCAAAAAGGATCATTGTTTTACTCAATTAAATTCTTAGAAATTAATGAGGATTACAAAGCCATTGTAATGCCGTGCCGACAGTAAATTTCACGACGCCTTTAATTTAACAAGGAATCCTTATGTGGTTTAAAAACTTAACAATATTCTGCCTTACCGAAAATTTAACATTAACCCCGGATGAGCTCCAAGCGAAACTTGCACAATTGGCTTTTCGTCCCTGCGGCAGTCAAGAGGAATTTACTTTTGGCTGGACTCCTCCATTAGGCAAATCGTCCGAGCAATTGGTGCATAGCGCAAACGGCTTCATGATGCTGTGTGGTAAGAAGGAGGAGCGCGTACTGCCCTCTTCTGTCGTCAACGAAATGTTGCAGGAAAAAATCGCTGAAACCGAGGAACAGCAAGGCCGCAAGTTAGCCAAAAAAGAACGCACAGCAATCAAGGACGAGCTGATCTTTGAGCTATTGCCTAGAGCTTTCACGTTCTCAAACAAGACTTACGCCTATATCGATCCTAAAGGCGGTTGGCTGATTGTCGATGCGGCTTCTGCAAATAAAGCCGAGGATTTGCTGAGCTGTTTGCGTAAATGCATTGGTTCGTTACCGGCTGTTCCGCTAAATACTATTAACAAGCCTATTAACGTAATGACGTATTGGCTATTCAACAATATTGATGTTCCGGATGACATTACTATCGAAGATGAGTGCGAATTAAAGTCGCCCGAAGATGATGGCGGCATTGTTCGGTGCAAACATCATGACCTTCAAGTTGATGAAGTAACAAACCACCTTGAGGCAGGAAAGCAAGTAACCAAGCTGGCATTAAATTGGGCCGGCCGACTTTCATTTGTTCTCGACGAAAACCTTGCCGTCAAGCGTTTGAAGTTTCTTGATCTGATTCAGGATCAAGTGGCCGATATTGAAACCAACTCGGAAGCAGAACAATTCGACGCTGACTTTTCGATTATGTCATTAGAGTTGGAGAATTTTATTCCTCGACTGGTTGAGTTGTTTGGCGGTATCAACAAATCGTAACTTTAACACCGGAGAAACACCGTGATTGATCCAGATGATGAAGACAAACCAGACCCTTTAGGCCGGTAAATGACAAAAACATATACGATTGATGTAAAAGCAGCGAGTATTGATCAGCAAAGCAGCGGTTATTTGTCCCTTAGTTTTGATGCAGAAGAATCAGATGTTATTGAGCTTGTTAGGATCAAAGATTTTATAGGGCATCATGGGATAAGTGATGTTCTTTCTGAAATAGACATTGATGACATTGTTAGTAATTTTGACCAAGATGATATTTTGAAAATTATGAATGCTGAATATGTAAAACAATACTTCGGGCTTGTTGAAGAATAACGGGATCTGTAGCCGCAAGTCTCCGAAAAATATGCAGCCATGCTTTAAATGGCAAATCCGTGTGGTTACGGGTGCTAAGTCGACGGCTCTTCCGGTGCAGTAAGAAGAGCCAACAATGATTGGCATTAATGTTGCGACGGTTCATGCGTCCGGAGCACAGACGGCGCTAAAGTTAGTACCAATCATTGTGTGGCGGGATTGGCGGGGAAATCCTTTTTGCTCCTTCTTTGGATAAAGCTAGAAGACGGTAGGTTCAACTCCTACACGCACACCTTATAACCCCACTGAGTGGTCGTGCAGCAGATTATCGCTGCAATCCAATAGGCTGTTATCGCAGACGGCTTAAAGGTAGGCCCTGTATATGAACCAATGCAGAAGCGATTAATGCATTGCACCTGTCGACTAAAAGCCTCGCTGTAGAGGATGATCGCGACATCCGGGACGAGAGTAACCCGGAGCCAACAATGATTAGCTCTTGCAAGCCAAGATTACATACCCGCGTTCATGTTGCGGCTTGTTAGAGTTAATCATTGTTGGTTTAGCTCAGGCGGTTAGAGCCGGGACGGATGCATTCATTAGTCAATTTAGCTGACAGTACCTGTGAATAGACTTAGCGCTGGTTCGAGTCCAGCAACCAACAACCAACAACAATCATTCGCCGATTGTCAGAAATGGCACGAACGCTGACAGCTTGGAAAGACAAGCGCCATCACAGAAGCGGCGGCGTGGTTGGACACGCAAACAGAAGAAAATGTTGCAGGTAATAACTAACTGGGTTCGGCTGAACGAATAATAGTAACGACCGGGAAATATCTGTATAGCAGGTATCAATACCTGCCCGCTTCTGTGATGGTGAATGCGTAGGCGATACGATAAGAGCTAACCGGTTGGATTTTGAGTCCATGTAGGGTTATGCAAGCCGGGATCGCATCCGGCCACCATCACCCAATAATCAACGGAGAAATATCGTGGGAGACAATGCAAATATTGAATGGACTGATTTTACATGGAACGTTATCACCGGTTGTTCAGTTAAGTCGAGCGGCTGTAAAAACTGCTATGCAATGAAGTTAGCCGGTACGCGGTTACAACATCATCCAAGTCGGGCCGGATTGACTACTGAAACAAGCGCCGGTCCTGTGTGGAATGGCGAAGTTCGTTTTAATGAGGACTGGCTTGATCAGCCTTTACGGCTGAAGCGGTCACGCAAGATATTTGTTTGTGCGCATTCCGACCTTTTTCATGAGTCGGTTCCTGACGAATGGATTGATAAGGTTTTCGCAATAATGGCGCTGGCTCCGCAACATGTTTTCCAAGTTTTAACAAAAAGACCCGAACGGATGCGTGAATATTTGATGGGATTGGAACCTAATAAGGCAGGAAGTCGCTGGTATAACGCAATAAAAGGAATGTTCAGGTACAAGGGTAGCACAGGTCAATTAGGTCCAGATGACACAATACCTACACATCTTGGCCCGGTTCTTAATAATGTTTGGCTAGGTGTGTCTGTTGAGGATCAGAAAGCAGCAGATGAGCGCATTCCGCTTCTGCTGCAAACACCGGCCGCTGTGCGTTGGATTAGTGCTGAGCCATTGCTTGGGGCTATTGATCTTTTAAGAATTAAATTGCCTGATGGATATGGTCGGTCTGCAATCAGCGCGTTGCATGATTGGTATTTAACTCCCAGCTATAAAGTGATGCTGGATTGGATAGTTGTCGGCGGCGAATCAGGGCCAAACGCTAGACCCATGCACACAGATTGGGCGCGGTCGCTACGGGATCAATGCGCAAGCGCTGGAGTGCCGTTTTTGTTTAAGCAATGGGGAGAATGGGCTCCACGATCTGGAATTCTTACTGGAGGCGGAACAGATTTCTCCGAGATCGATCCATCATGTACACGTTGGCCTAATGTAATTCGACTTGGTGAGCACGGCCACGACACTAGAATTTCAGAAAACTGCAACGATGACATGGGCGAAGAAATTTTTATGCAGAAAGTTGGTAAAAAACTAGCAGGACGCTTACTTGATGGTTGTCTACATGATGGATATCCGAAGTAATACCAAAGGAGGGAAGCGGGTATTTGTCATTGAGACTATCGCCTGGGTGTTAGCGAAATAGCGCACCGAAACAGCTTCATTTTGCAAGGCGAAAATCCGGGGCCGAACATTTTGGCAAAGCGCATTATCGCGTAATCAGAGCCATTGAAAACCTTGAATGCTCGAAAGAATTTGCTGCCGCCAATTTTGGCGTGAGCGAATACAAAGACGCATCCGGAAAAGCAAACCCTTTTTACGAAATCACCCGAGACGGCTTCATGTTCTTGGCGATGGGCTTTACTGGCGCAAAAGCCGCGCAATGGAAAGAAGCCTACATCAACACCTTCAACCGCATGGAAAGCGAACTGCAAGGAAAGGCCACAGAAGCAACCCAACCGCTTTTACCTGCCGGTCAATTTACCCAGGAAGTAGAATCCGCCATCGAGCGCCGCGCCCACACCTTGAGCCTACGTCAGTACGACAAGATTAAAGAGCAGTTGCGCGAAGCGATACGGAAATGGGGCAAAGACCTGGAAGGGCAAAAGCTGGTGGAGTTCATTCAGCATATAGACCTGCCCGACAGTAAACTGGTCATCGTTCATCGCGATACCGTGTGGCAGTTAACATCATGCCTTGCCTACCTCGATATAGCGCAAAGGAAAGCGCTTGACTCAATTCATGCGCTGGAGCAAGAAACGGGGATGCCTTGGTACGGACGAGATTAACAACCGGCCCCGCTGCTTCGGTGGCGGGGCCTAACGTAAAATTAACCAGCCCGCCGGGCGCGAAACTTAAACGAAGCGAGGGATTATGAGCTCAAACGAAACTACGAAACTGCCCAAGGGCGGCGGGTCTGAGTTGAATGAACTGTTAGACCGTCCGGAAAGAAAACCGGCTTTAAAAAACTGGGACTGGAAAACCGCAAAGCCTATGCGATGTGGAGCCCCGGTTTGGCCGCATAAAGATGATATAGATGATGTGTCTAACGCTATGTTCAGGCGACCGCCGGACGGTGAGCCTGAACAGCAAAATGAGCTTTAAAACACACTGAATTTAAACCGCGCTCGCTTCGGCGGTTCGCCTGGAACTAAGAGTTATACGCCGGATGAACATTAGATTAACTCAAATAGATGGAGCATT
>CAZJOY010000101.1:0-13837 GCA_964547705.1 uncultured Methylobacter sp.
GGTGGTCGCGGGTTCGAGCCCCGTCCACTCCGCCAAAATTAAAAAGCTCCGGATCGATTGGTTCGGGGCTTTTTTTTTGATTAAAATTTAAGTTGTTTCCTTAGGACAGAGCTATGCTGACAAAGATTAGAGAAAAAGCACAAGGCGCTTTTGCATGGGGTATTTTGATAGTAATTTGTGTGCCTTTTGCTTTATGGGGTATTCAGAATTATCTGGATACCGGAGAAGAAGCTCCTGTCGCTTCCGTTGGTGGTAAAGATTTTTTTCAGCGCGACGTTAATAGGGCTTACGAACAATATAGCCAAAATCTTCAAGGAATGGCCATAGACGAGCAAAGCTTGAAAGCGCAAGCATTGCAAAAGTTAATAAAAGATGAAGTTTTACTGCAGTATGTACACGCTAAAGGCTTGGTTACAACAGATGACACTGCACGTGAATTCATAAAATCCCTAGCCTACTTTCAAGTAGATGGTAAGTTTGATGAGAAACGTTATAAGACAATGCTCAACTTGCAAAAAATGTCTTCTAACGAATTTGTAAGCAGAATTAAAAATGCACTGATCATGGAGCAATTTCAGCGCAGCATTATAGATAGCAGTTTTGCAACGAAATATGATGTGGAAAGCTTCTTCAAGATACAGAATCAACAGCGCGATGTAGATTACATTACTGTTGCGATACAAAAATTGGCAGAACAACCCTCAGAAGAAGAAATAACCGCCTATTATCAACATCATCAGGATTTATATCAGACGCCCGAGCAAGTTTCTGTAGAGTACATAGAATTATCACTTGAAGATATAGCCAAGACAATAGCGGTAACTGATGATAAGTTGAAAGCTTTCTATGAAGAGCAAAAAGATCAATACACCACTCCCGAGCGGAGAAAAATCAGCCATATCCTGTTCGCAATTAATGATAAGACCGACGAAAAAACCGCGTTAGAAAAAGCCCTAAAAGCAAAACAGGAGCTGGCGAATAAAGACTTTGCAGCTGTTGCAGCGGAAGTTTCCGATGATAAGTTAACCGCTAAAACAGGCGGAGATTTAGGCCTGTTTAATGTGGGTGTCATGGAGAAATCGTTTGAAGATGCGGCAAGCGCTTTAAAATTAGGCGAGGTGTCAAGTCCGGTTAAGTCGGCATTTGGTTATCATTTGATTAAAGTAACCGAGTTAGCGCCGGGTGAAGTTAAACCGTTCGATTCAGCTAAAAATGAAGTCACCAAGGCTTATCAAAAAGCTCAGGCAGAAAATGCCTTTTATGAAGCGGGTGAAACTTTAACTGAAATGAGCTACGAACACCCTGATAATCTGAAAACAGTGGCGGACGCTTTAGGTATTACCATTAAGAATTCAGCAATGTTTACCAGGGATAAAGGCGAAAGCATTGCTAGCGACGAAAAAATTCGTAACGCAGCCTTCACTGAAGAAGTTCTGCAAGGCAATAATAGTACGCCTATCGAGCTGGGAACCGATCGCTTGGTTGTACTAAGGATGCAGGAACACAAAGCGGCAGCTGCTCGCGAACTAAAAGATGTTAAGCAGGATATAATTGCTGTATTGTTGGCAGACAAAGCTAAACAACAGACTGTCGAAAAAGCCCGTCAGATTAAGGCTAAATTGCAGGCGGGCGAGTCCATCCAAACTATTTCTGCTGAAAATAAACTGCAAGTCAAGACAGTTGCAGGATTAATGCGTAACAAGGAAGACGTACCGTTACCATTGGCTCAGGCTATTTTTAAGGCTGCGAAACCTGTTGGCGGTAAACCGACTGTTTTTATTACCGAATTACCTGCAGGCGAACAAGTAGTCGTGAGTCTGTCAAAAGTAACAGAAGGCGCAATGACTGAGAATGATAAAAAGCAGATGGAACTGGCGACCAAGAATATCGCCAAAGCTTTTGGTCAGACTGAATTCAATGCGTTGATAAACAGCTTAGAGGCAGATGCCGACATATCGGTCAAACAGCCTAAGTAAAAACGGTTGAAGCAGAAACGAAAAAGGGAGCTTTAAGCTCCCTTTTTTGTGTCAATATCTTTCTGTATTAAGAGGCTGCTAAACCAGCAATGTTATAGCCGCAATCGACAAAAGTGACTTCGCCTGTAACACCCGAAGCTAGATCTGAACACATAAACGCTGCGACATTACCGACTTCTTCGATCGTTACGTTTCTTTTTAAAGGCGAAGTATCGGCCGCTTTGCTAAGCATCGATTTGAAGTTATTAATGCCGGACGCCGCCAGAGTCCTGATCGGGCCGGCGGAAATAGCATTGACCCGAGTTCCTTCGGCACCCAATGCCGCCGCCATATAACGGACATTGGCTTCCAGGCTTGCTTTAGCTACGCCCATAACGTTATAGTTAGGAATAGCCCGGTCGGCGCCTAAATAAGTCAGCGTTAATAATGAACCGTTACGGCCTTGCATCATCGCGCGTCCGGCTTTTGCCAGTGCGGTAAAGCTATAGGAGCTGATGTCATGGGCAATCTGGAAGTTCTCTCTAGTTGTCGCATTGACGTAATCGCCATCCAGTGCGTCGCGTGGAGCAAAAGCCACGGAATGTACGATGCAGTCCAAACCGTCCCAGTGTTCACCCAGTTTTTTAAATACGTTATTGATGTGCTCATCGCTGCTGACATCACATTCAATAGTAATGTTGGAATTACATTGCCCAGCCATTTCCTCTACGCGACTTTGCAGCTTATCATTCTGAAAGGTAAAGGCTAATTCAGCTCCTTCACGGTGCATCGCTTGGGCAATGCCCCATGCAATTGAACGGTTACTGGCTAAACCCACTATCAAGACACGCTTGCCCTGCATAAAACCCATTATCATCTCCCAATGTTTTTGTTGTTACAATAGAGTTTCAAGTATCTATGACCCATCTTATGATGTCCAGCATTTTGTCAGTCTACCACTTTAGTACTTTCAGACTGGCGTTACAGGGCTTATCGTAAACTGGTTACTATGTTCCCGGCAGGAAAAAACCGTGCCCAAGAGATAGAGATTCGAGACAAACTGAATTGTGGCGATGATTTGTTGCAGCGGTTAATACTAATAGATGTATCACCTTAAAAAATAAACAATGCGGGCTTATGTACACTGCTTTTATGCTATCCTCGCCTGATTCCAAAGGTGTTGCATAAACCTCTGTTAAAATTCTTTAGACATACTGAAACCATGCAAAAACAACTGACTATCAGGGACTGGATTCTCTATTCATTCCTAAGCTTGCTGATACTACTGCTGGTACTGGCTATGTACCAGATCGACCGGCAGTGGTTGAAACTCACCGAGATGCAAACCTCGATGTCGGAACAGGCGAAGAGCCTGCGCGAATTGCGTAGCGCCATTGCTTCCGGCGCGGTATCAGCTGCAAGTTCAGAAACAGCCGGAAAAATTGCCCCGGCTTTCAAACGGGCCTACGCGGCTACCCGTCTGCCTGATTATGCCCAGGGCGATTGGAGTGTGGAAGCTTTCGGCACCAACCTCAAGACCATTACGCCATTGGTTTCCACCGATGCCTATGCTTCCAATGTGCAAAGCTATGTGTTGGAGAGCCTGATCACCCGCGACCCCGATACTCTGGAATGGGAAGGCTTAGTCGCCAAAAGTTGGAAAGTTAGTGAGGATGGTTTGGTGATCAGCTTCCAGATGCGCGAGGATGTGCGATTTTCCGACGGCGAACCATTGACAGCGGAGGATGTGGCTTTCACCTTCGGTTTTATTATGACCGATGCGATTCAGGCGCCGCGTGACAGGGCCTATCTGGAAAAGATCAAGGAGGTGAAGGCCAGCGGCAAATACGAAGTTGTATTCACCTTCAAGGAACCCTATTTCGAGGCACTGTCACTGGCTGGCGGCATGTCGATTCTTCCCAAGCATTTCTATTCAACTTATTTAAAAGAACCGCAAAAATTTAACGAATCCAAAGGCTTGTTATTAGGTAGCGGGCCTTATAAGTTGGTCGATCCCCAAAGTTGGACGCCGGACAAAGGCAATGTCGAGCTGGTGCGCAATGATCGCTATTGGGGCGACGTGCAGCCCTCATATAGCCGTATTCTATGGAAGATTATCCAAAACGACAGTGCTCGCCTGACCACTTATCGCAATGGCGACATCGATTCTTACTCTGCCCGCCCTGTCGAGTACCAAGAGCTGAAAAAGGATGCGCAAATCATTTCCAAAAGCCAGAACTTCGAATATATGCCTCCGGTGGTCGGTTACAGCTATATTGGCTGGAACCAGCAGCGCGGCGGTAAGCCGACGCGCTTTGCCGATAAGCGGGTCAGGCAGGCGATGACTTACCTGACCGATATGAACCGTGTCATCAAGGATGTTTTTCTGGATTACGCCGAACCAGCGGTCAGTCCGTTTGGTAAGGCCGGTAAGCAGCACGATAGCGCTTTACAGCCCTATCAATTCAGTTTGGATAAGGCCAAGACCCTGTTGAAAGAGGCCGGCTATGAAGATCGTAACGGCGACGGGGTATTGGAAGACAATGCGGGCAAACCGTTCGAATTCAAACTGACCTATCTGGAATCGAACGAAGATACCAAGCGCATGGTATTGCTGTTAAAAGACCTCTATGTCCGCGCCGGAGTGCGAATGATCCCGTTCCCGCAGGAATGGCCGGTGATGTTGGAAAACCTTGATAAAAAAGACTTCGATGCGATCACGCTGGGCTGGACCAGCGGCATCGAAACCGACTTATACCAGACCTTTCACAGCGCGCAGGCCGTCAGCAACGGCGATAATTTCACCGGTTACAAAAATCCGATGCTGGATAAGCTGATCGATGAGGCGCGCCGAACCGTGGACGAAAGCAAACGCATGCCGTTGTGGCAGCAGGCCGAGCGGATCGTTTATGAGGATCAACCCTATACCTTCCTGATGCGGCGCAAGAGTTTGCTGTTTGTCGATAAACGCATCCACAACTTGCAAATGACCAAGCTGGGCTTGAACTTGGGATCGTTGCCGCTGGAAAACTACGTGCCTTCTGCTCAGCAAAAATATACGCCATAAACGGAGGAGTTTTTCATGTTGACTTATCTGCTGCGCCGCTTGCTGTTGATGATTCCCACCTTGCTGGGGATTACGATCGTGGTGTTTACTGTGATGGCGATGTCGCCGGGCGGTATCAGCGCACAAACCCTGGTCGGCGGCATGGATATGAAGCCGCAGGAAAAACAGGCCTTGTTAGCGTATTACAATAAACGTTACGGGCTAGACCAGCCGGCGCCGGTGCAATACCTGCGCTGGTTGAATAATGTCTCTCCGATCGGTTTCGTGACCGATGAACAAGGACAGCGAGGCGAGTTTTCTTTCAACAAAGGCATGGATTTGGGCACCAGCTTCCAATACGGACGGCCGGTATCGGACATTCTTGCCGAACGTATTCCGATCACGCTGCTGCTTAACCTGGTCACCATTCCGTTTACTTATCTGATCGCGATTATGGTCGGCATGAAATCTGCAACCAATCGAGGTGGCTCTTTCGATGTGGGAACCAGTATGTCGATGCTGGCTTTATGGTCTATCCCGACCATGTTGGCCGGGGTGCTGTTACTGGGCTTTTTCGCCAATGTTCAGCATTTTCATTGGTTCCCGACTGCCGGCATCAGCAGTCGGGAAGCGCAGGACATGCCGTTCCTGCCGCATTGGAACGAAGCCGGTTTTGTCCGCGGCTTTCTGTTGGATAGGATATGGCACCTAGTGTTGCCGGTGATCTGTTTGTCCTACGGCAGTTTTGCCGCGTTGGCGAAATTGACGCGGACGTCAATATTGGAAAACCTGCATTCCGATTATGCACGGACTGCCCGCGCCAAAGGCTTGGCTGAAAATGACGTGTTGTGGAAACATGTATTCCGTAACAGCCTGCTGCCTTTGATTACCATCTCAGCAGGGCTGTTGCCTAGTTTGTTGGCGGGCTCTTTGATCGTCGAAAATATTTTCAGCATTAACGGCATGGGGCAATTGGCCGTGGAGGCGGTAAAAGGCCGCGATCGCGAGCTGGTGTTGTCGATTACCTGGGTTAGCGGATTCCTGACCTTAATAGGCTATTTGATTGCCGATTTCTGTTACACCTTGGCCGACCCGCGAGTAAGCTATGACTGAGCATGCCGTTAGCCGTGAATCCTTCGCTGCGCGTATTTGGCGTAAGACACTGGAAGGTGTGGGAGTAAAAGTCGGTCTGGCCTGGGTGGCGCTACTGGTGTTCGCCGCCGTGTTTGCACCGTTTCTGGCGAACTCGATGCCGTTGTTGATCAGCAAAGGCGGCGTCATTTCCGCACCGGTATTGCAATATTTATCTGTCGAAGATGCGTGGATACTGGCGACTTTCTTTATCGCGTTGGCTGTTTACCGGCTTCGACTCAGTACCGCCAAACGCATTCTGTTGTTTTTGCTGGGCAGTGCGCTTGCCGCAGTACTGGTCAATCTATTCGTCAAACCGCCGGTGCTGGTGATTTACGACGATTTTCGCAGTGCCGCCTATACCGAAGTAGACTGGCGAATCATGCCGCCGATTCCGTATGCGCCGACTGATTACCTGCGCGATTTGGGCAGCAAAGGCCTGGAAGCGCCTTTGGTAACCGAAGGTCATACGCACTTAATGGGTACCGAAGAAAACGGTGCCGATGTGTTGAGTCGTATGATTCATGCCTGCCGGATTTCACTGAGCATAGGACTGATCGCTTCCGGCATTGCCTTGTTGATAGGCGTGGTCGTGGGCGGCTTGATGGGCTATTTTTCCGGCATCGTCGATATGCTGGGGATGCGCTTGGTGGAAATTTTTGAAGATATTCCGACTCTATTCCTACTGCTGACTTTCGTGGCTTTTTTTGGTCGCAGTTTGTATATGATGATGGTAATTATCGGCGTCACCGGCTGGTCGGGTTACGCGCGCTATGTGCGTACCGAATTCCTGAAATTGCGCAAACAGGATTATGTGCAGGCGGCGGTAGCCAGCGGATTGCCGCTCAGCTCGATCCTGTTCCGGCATATGCTGCCGAACGGCGTGGCGCCGTTGCTGGTGGCGGTCAGCTTCGGCGTGGCCGGTGCGATTTTGTCCGAGGCAACCTTGAGTTTTCTGGGGCTGGGCGTAGTCGATGCGCCTTCCTGGGGGCAAATGCTGGATCAGGCGGTCAAATCGTCGACATTCAACTGGTGGATGGCGGTCTTTCCCGGCGGCGCGATTTTCATGACCGTGTTTGCCTATAACCTGATCGGCGAGGCATTCCGTGATGCGAACGATCCAAAGCTGTCGCGGAATGCGGGAGTGAACACATGAGCGGACGCTTGCTGGAAGTCCGCAATCTATGCACCTATTTGCAAGCGGACGGCAGGGAAGTCAGGGCTGTCGACGATGTCAGTTTCAGCATTCCCAAAGGTGAAACTTTTTGTTTGGTCGGCGAGTCGGGCAGCGGCAAATCGGTCAGTGCACTGTCGGTGATTCGCTTGCTGCCGAACGGGATAGCTTCTCATCCGAGCGGTGAAATACTATTCAACGGCCGGGATTTGTTGAAACTGGACGATCCGGGGATACGCGCCGTTCGCGGTTCGCAGATTGCGATGATCTTCCAAGAGCCGATGACATCGTTGAATCCGGTGTTGACCATCGGCGAACAAATCACCGAAGCCTTGCAATTACATCATCCGGAGATGAGCGATGCCGAAGCCGAACAGCGTACGATCATGGCGTTGGAGCAGGTGCAGATGCCTCATGCTGCCGGTCGGTTCCGCGATTATCCGCACCAATTGTCCGGCGGACAGCGGCAGCGGGTAATGATAGCGATGGCTTTGGCCTGCGAACCCCAATTGCTGATTGCCGATGAGCCGACCACCGCGCTGGATGTGACCGTTCAAGCGGAAATTCTGCGCTTGATGCGTAAGTTGCAGGACGATACCGGCATGAGCATGCTATTTATTACCCACGATTTTGGCGTGGTGGCGCAGATGGCGCAGTGGGTCGGAGTGATGCAGCAAGGCAAACTGGTGGAAGTTGGCCCTAGCTCCGAGGTGTTGCGCAAGCCCCAGCATTCCTATACCAAACAACTGTTGGCGGCACTGCCGGAGAATTTGGCTAAGCCGATATTGACGCGTACTCAACAGCAGACGGAACAATCGGCGGCTGACCAAACGCCGCTGTTGCAAATCCAGGACTTGAAAGTCTGGTTCCCAATCAAAAAAGGCCTGCTCCGCCGCACCGTCGATTATGTGCGCGCGGTAGATGACGTGTCGTTGGATATTCCGCAAGGCCAAATCGTTGCGCTGGTCGGCGAATCCGGTTGCGGTAAAACCACGTTGGGGCGGGCAGTGCTACAATTGGAACCGCCGACTTCCGGCAGCATTCAGATCCAAGGACAGGAACTGACCGGGCTTTCCGCCCGCGAATTACGGCCGCTACGGCGGAAGATGCAGATTGCCTTTCAGGATCCGCAATCGTCATTGAATCCGCGCCTGCTGATCGAAACCACGCTGACCGAACCGATGAAAGTTCACGGCATAGGCGCGAATCAGGAACAGCGCATCGAACTTGCCGGGCAGCTGTTGGAAAGCGTGCAGCTCAACCGGGATTTCCTGTGGCGTTATCCGCACGAGTTTTCAGGCGGACAGCGGCAGCGGATCGGTTTGGCGCGCGCGCTGGCGCTGAACCCCGAATTTATTGTCTGCGATGAAATCACCAGCGCATTGGATGTTTCGGTGCAGGCGGAAATATTGCAATTATTGCTGAGCATCCGTCAACAACGAAACCTGACCCTGTTGTTCATTACTCATAATATCGGGGTAGTGGAATATCTAAGCGACCGGACGGTGGTGATGTACAAAGGCAAAATCGTCGAGCAAGGAGAAACCGCGCAAGTGTGCGGACAACCGCAACATCCTTATACGCAGAAGCTATTGGAAGCGGTACCGAGATTGTTGCTTTAGATGTCCTCTTCCGATGTGAAACAACTGAGCGATTGCTTGTGAAAACGGCGTCCAAGAGTTTCGACCCAGCTCAACAGGCTTATACCAAGAAACTGTTGGCGGCTGTGCCGGTATCATTGAAAGTAAAGCTTGAGTGATCTCGCTACAAAGAGGCTAACACTCAAAGCTGCGTTTCAAGTAATAAAAGCAGTATAACTTTTTAACTTTGTGGATAAATTTATGAAAAAACAAATCTTGCTTGCAGCAATAGCTTTTGGCACATTAGCTTTTACTGCGTCAGCCGAAGAAATCGGCGATGTAACCACGACATTTAAGCTGCTGGGAGCCAATCACAAAATTGTGGTTGAAGCTTTCGATGATCCCGATGTTCCGGGCGTGGCCTGCCATATCTCACGTGCTAAAACAGGTGGGATGAAAGGTGCAGTCGGTTTGGCTGAAGATCCAACCGAAGCATCAATTGCTTGTCGGCAAATAGGCGCAATTGATACCAACAAACTGGATAAATTAAAAAGCGGCGAGGTGGTGTTTAAAGAAAGCCTGTCACTGGTATTTAAGACGCTGCAAGTGGTGCGTTTCTATGATAAAAAACGTAACGTGCTGGTCTATCTGGCTTACAGCGACAAAGTGATTGAAGGTTCTCCGAAGAATTCTATTTCATCTGTGCCGTTTATGAAGTGGGATTAATTAACGCGTGCATAAAGGGCGCAATACACTGAAGTGATTGCGCCTGCAAGCTGACCGGTAGATTAAACAGCGGTCATAAACGACCAATCGATGTTCAAGTCCGGGAACCGTTGCACCGCGGTGGGTTCGTCCATGCCAAACACGCCGGGTTGTCCGTATCGGCTTTGTTCATCCAGCGTATAAACCATAATCCAACGGTCTTCCGGGTGGATAATCCAATATTCCTGCACGCCATGCTGTTGGTAGAGGCTGCGCTTGGTGTTCATGTCTTTCAGTGCGGTAGAAGGAGAAAGCACTTCAACAATCCAATCCGGCGCACCACGGCAGCCTTGTTTGTCCAGCTTGGTTGGGTCGCAAATGACGCTGATATCCGGTTGCACCACTGTTTCGACATTGGCGTCAGCTTCATCCTTGCGCGGCAGGCGCACGTCGAAAGGGGCGGTATAGCCTTTACAGGGCTTGCCTTGCAGGTAATTACCGACTTGCCTGCCCAATTCAAACACAACATCCTGATGCAACCGTTGCGGGGCGGTCATGGCGTAGGGTACGCCGTTAATCAGTTCCCAATGTTCATCTTCAGGCCATTGGGTATAATCGGCATAGGTGTATTTTGGTTGCGATTCTTCTGCAGTGCTCATGATCTTTTCTCCAAGGCAAAAAGGTACGCATGGCGTACTCTACATAGCTCCATGCCGGAGTACAAGGCTTGCCTTGTACATATAAATAGTTCAAAGCCGGCTTTGAGCTCCGCAATATCATTGATTTACCTCGTTCCGTGGTTAGGAAATAGGCCTAAATATATCAACCCGCCAACCGCTCCCGCCATTCGGCGATTTTCATTCTCAACTCGTCAACATTAACCGTAGTAAGATGACGCTGCTTTAACAAGCGTTTACCCGCCACCCAAACATCGGTGACTTGTTGGCGGCTTGCAGCATAGACTATCTGCGAAACCGGGCAATATAACGGCTGGGTTTCAAGGTGCGATAAATCCACGGCAATCACGTCAGCGGCTTTGCCGATGCTTAACGAACCGGTTTCGTTATCCAGACCCAAAGCCTTAGCGCCATTTATAGTCGCCATGCGCAAAGCGGTCATAGCCGGAATCGCGCTGGCATCGCCGGCAACGGCTTTGCCGAGCAATGCCGCAGTGCGCATTTCACCGAACATATCCAGATCATTGTTACTGGCAGCGCCGTCGGTACCCAGGGCGACGTTGATGCCTGCGGCGATGCATTTGGCAACGGGGCAAAAGCCGCTGGCCAGCTTTAAATTGGATTCCGGGCAGTGCACGATATGAGCGCCAGCTTTAGCAAACCGGGCGATTTCATTATCGGTTAACTGGGTCATATGCACAGCGATGAATGACGGATTAATCAAGCCGAGTTCGTGCAACCGTTGCAAGGGCGACTGTCCGGTTTTTTCCTGCTCTTGCTCGACTTCGCGCAGGGTTTCGTGGACATGCATATGGATCGACAGTTCCATCTCATCGGCAATGGCTTTGATTTTTTGCAGTGGTTCGTCCGACACGGTATACGGTGCATGCGGAGCGAAAGGCGTGGAAATCAACGGGTGGTGCCGCAGCTGATCATGCAAGGCCAAACCTTTTTCAATATAAGCGTCACTGTTCTCGGCCCAGACTGTCGGGAAATCAATGACAATCAAGCCGACACTGGCGCGGATGCCGTGATGTATCGCTTGTGCTGCGGTGATTTCCGGGAAGAAATACATGTCGTTGAAACAAGTCGTACCGCCCAGAATCATCTCGGCTATTGCCAGATCGGTGCCGTCCTTGACGAAGGCCTCGCTCATCCATTTTTGTTCCAGCGGCCAGATGTGGTTTTGCAGCCAGTCCATCAGTTGCAAATCGTCGGCAATACCGCGCATTAACGTCATCGCGGCATGGGCGTGGCTGTTGATTAAGCCGGGCAGCAGGGCATGATAAGCCAGGTTTTCTGTGGTCGTCCCCTGGTATTTTTGTTTGGCAATTTCGGTAGGCAGCAGATCTATGATCCGGCCGCTGTCGACAACCAGTGTATGGTGCTCATAGGTTACGGATTCCGGCTCAACGGGTATAATCCACCGGGCGTGGATGAGGGTATCGACAACTGTCATAAGATATTCCTGTGTTGGGTTACCAAATTATAACTTTTTACCTTTGGTTTTTTGATAAAAATGACTATGCAAAACAGATTGACTGTACAGGCCTTGCAATGGACTGGCGATGCTTTAAAAGTGCTGGATCAGCGGCAACTACCCGAAAAAATCGTTTACGATGAATACAAGGATGCCGAAGGCGTCACCGAAGCTATCGCCAGCATGCGTGTGCGCGGCGCTCCGGCTATCGGCATAGCCGCTGCTTACGGCGTGGTGCTGTCAGTTCGCAAGCAATATGCCCAGTCCAATCAGTGGCGGAAAAAAGTGGCGGCCGATATCGAACTATTGGCAAAGTCCAGGCCTACAGCGGTCAATTTGTTTTGGGCGCTGGACCAGATGAAAGCCGAATTGGCTAAAGAGCTTGATAATCCCCTAGCCGCTATTTTGGCTTGCGCGGAAAAGATTCATGCCGACGATCTTGCCGCCAATCACAAAATGGGCGAATTGGGCGCCGACATCCTGGCCGGAGCCAAAGGCGTGATGACGCATTGTAACGCCGGGGCTTTGGCAACCGGGGGTTACGGCACCGCATTGGGCGTTATCCGTAGCGTTTATCAGCGTCAGCGCATCAATGTCTTCGCCGGCGAAACCCGGCCTTGGCTGCAAGGCGCAAGGCTGACTGTCTGGGAATTATCGCAAGACGGCATCCCGGCAACCTTGGTCGCCGATTCGGCAGCCGCATGGCTGATGAAATCCGGCGCTATCGATTGGATCGTGGTCGGTGCAGACCGCATTGCCGCGAACGGAGATGCGGCTAATAAAATCGGTACGTATTCACTGGCCGTGTTAGCCAAACAGCATGGCGTCAAGTTAATGGTTGCCGCGCCTACCTCGACTATCGATTGGACTATCGAGAATGGCGATAAGATAGAGATTGAGCAACGCAACCAGAACGAACTATTGCCGGCCTGTTATATCAAAGAAGATTCTTTGGTGAGTGCTTGGAACCCGGTTTTTGATGTGACACCGGCGGAATTGATCTCAGCGATTGTGACCGAGCGCGGCGTGGTTCTGAATCCTTCCGAGCAAAGTATGAGAGGTCTGAAAAATGCAATTTGATAAAAAAGGCAACAATCCGGTCCTGGCCGTTAACTTTTTATTTAAAGGGCTGAAACTATTGGGCAGTCCGGAATTGCGTAAATTCGTCATCATTCCGATGTTAATCAATGTCGTGTTGTACAGCGCGGCTTTAACTTTGGGTTATTTTTATATTGCGGATTTAATCGACCACTTCATACCCAACTGGCTGCACTGGCTGAGCTGGATCTTATGGCCGTTAATTTTTATCAGCTTTTTTATCGTTATTTTTTTCACCTTTACCGTCATGGCGAATCTGCTGGCCGCGCCTTTCTACGGCAAGTTATCCGCAAAAACGCTGGCCATAGTAAACGGCAAGTCTTTTGCAACGGCAGAGCAGCCTTTAATTAAAGTGCTTTTTGCGGAATCGAAGCGCATGGTCTATCTGCTGACCCGAGCCTTGCCGTTGCTTTTATTGTCGATTATGCCCGGTATCAATGTGCTTGCGCCTTTTTTATGGGCGCTGTTTGGCGCTTGGGGGATGGCGTTGGAATATCTGGCCTATCCGTTGGAAAATCAGGGCGTGCTGTTTTCCGAACAGCGAGACCTGATTAAGAGCATAAAGCTGGGCGCATTGAGTTTTGGCGGACTGGCGGTGTTGGGACTGGCTGTTCCGGTGCTGAATGTTATCATTGCGCCAGCTGCGGTCATTGGCGCTACGCTTTATTTTAATGAGATTAAGCGGGATTGAGTGGCAAATAGTAATGTTTATTGATTGATACTTAGTGCGCCTAAGGCATTTATTTATAACTATATGTTAGGACAATATGAGGAAATTAATCGAAGTTCCATATATCAGGCAACCTAAAAATTCTGCAAAATGTGGCGCAGCATGTGCAGCAATGATCATAAAATTTTACACTGGAAGCAATGTTGGTGTAGATGAAATCTGGAACCATATTTCTGCAATAAGTCCAGAGTTGCAACGAGAGTACTCAGGGCAATCGCGCTATCTCTCCATTGACAGGAGAAAAAGTATAAAATTGACAAT
>CAZJOY010000102.1:0-13771 GCA_964547705.1 uncultured Methylobacter sp.
GGAGTTTTTGGTGGAAATCGGCATCGATTCGATGAGTTTGAATCCCGATACGGTGTTGCAGACTACGCAATTGGTTCTCGAAACCGAGCGGCGTTTGGGTAGGCAGCGTTCTGTCGATTAAATTAACCGGTGTTGCGGATTGTCCACGAAAGGCACGAAAAACACGAAAAATAGCCGGCTATAGGGAACAAGACGCTTAAGCATTGTAGGAGCGGGCCATGCCCGCGATGTTCGCTCTTCGTGCTCTCGTTCCCACGGGATCCGTACCCTCAGGGGCATAAATGGGAATGCAGTGGTAAGGCGCGCCGCGCCGTGAGTCACGATCAGAGTCTGGCGTATACGGGACGTAGCGCGTCCTGCACTGCATAGTAGAGTGTCTCTTGGGCATTTGTGTATAACGATGAGCGGATTCCCTCCGTATCCTCTAGTGCATAAACTGAAACGCATTGCCGGACGCGCTGCGTCTCGTGTTTGGTTTTGTCTCGTTTTTTTCTGTTTGTAGCGTCCCAATTCCGGTTTGTTAATTATTGATAACTAAGGAGCAAAATGAAGATAAAAAATTATCGCCTGTTTATATTGAATTTTGTGGCGGTTTCGTTTTTCTTGCTAACGGGGTTTGACAAGTCCGCCGTTAATACGCTTTTGCCATCCGAAAAACAGGCAACATCAAATGAACTAAAAGAAGTTCAGCCCAAGAGCAAAGACAACCTCATTAAGCCCAAAAAGAAAAAAACTAAAAATAAGCCAAAAGCCGTTCCAGTGCCGACAACTCTAAATGAAGCGCCTGAACCTCAAAAACCGCTGGATCTTTCCATGCCATTTAAAGAGTCCGAAAGTGCTCCGTTGACGACTGAATCCAACAGGGCTAACAGGAAAGAATCATTAAATATGTTTGCTTCCGAAAAGAAAAAACTGCCGCGGTCTTTGAATTTAGACGGTCAGATGTTGATGTCGCAAGAACCGGAAGGCGATAAGCAAAAATCGCTGGATGGCGCGGGAATTATTATTAACTTGAAACGGTAAGCGCCGAAATGTGGAGATTTACTTCTTAATGCTGGACAGCATCACCGTTCTGTTCCGGCCTTCACTTTTTGCACGATACATAGCTTGATCGGCTGCTTCGATCATATCGTTGTAATGGTTATAGTCGGCGCTGTACATTGTTACACCAATGCTGACGGTCAATTGAAGGTCATGAAATCGTTGGCTCATAACCTTGCCGCGGCGCTCGATTCTCGATCTTATGCGTTCCGCATAAATGTAAGCGCCTTTCTCATTGGTGTTTTTAAGGACGAATAAAAACTCTTCTCCGCCGTATCGGCCGATAAAGTCTCCAGGCCGGGTTAAGCTGCGTAGTATGTCCGCAACAATTTTTAACGCATCATCTCCGGCTTGATGCCCACACGTATCGTTAAACAGTTTGAAGTGATCGATATCGATAAAACCGATGGCGATATTGGTCAGTTTAGATTTATCCCGTTGAAAGATCTCGGTCAAAAAATTGTTAGCCATTCGCTTATTGAAAAGCTGCGTCAAGTGGTCGATTTGCGCATGTTTTTTCTGCTGTTCAAATTGCTTGGCATTAAACATCGCAATGCCTAACTCATAGGCAATCGGCATGATCTCCGGCAGCAATTGCGCACGCATCGCTTTTTTTGACAGCGAATAATCGGCATAAAGCAGGCCGATCAGGCGATTGTGATTCAATACCGGTAAGGCGATAAATTCAGCAGTATTTAAACGCTGGAGGATTGGATTGTCGGGTTCTATTTTGGTATTGATGATGACGGCTTTTTTTTCTCGCAAGCATTCCAATAGCAAACCGGAAATACCGCTGATGTCGATCTCAAAGGGTTGCAGCGTTTGCGGCAACATGGATTCCAGCCACCAGTAGGAGGCAAGCAGGCAGCGGCGTTTGGGGTCGATCGTGAACATAATGCTGCGATCGAAAGCAAATTCCGTTTGTATCGCTTCCAGTGTCCGGGGGATGAAGTCGTCGGGGTTCAGGCTGTGATGAGGAGCGGTTAAACTGGATGATAATTTTTTGCCGGACGTATCGACAGTCTCAACAGCTTTAACCTCGCTTATCTGGCTCAGGTTAATGGTCGCTTTGACTAATGTGGCGCGTAGCGTCGTTAAACCGGGCAGTTCGACGTCATAGAATTCGCGAGTCATCCTCATATCCTGATCGGCCTGTTGCAGTAGCGCTTCAAGGTCCAGTTGTTCAACATTAATGGTTTCGAGTACCGTTTTTTGCAGTGCGGAGTGGCTATCGTGGGTGGATGAACCGATACCTTGTATCCAGGCAATGTAATTTGCGAAAGAAACCATCGCAATCTCCGATTCATATTTAGCGTATGGAGATAGTTCAACCGGCAGGCTGTGGTGGCAAGCGACAATCGCGGTGATTGGCGCCGGCAGTTGCCATTCGAGGCAGAAAAGATGTCCGGTTTCGGCATGCGTTATGCCAAAAAAGCGGCGCTCTTCTTCAATGACGGCATGCTCGTTTTTATCCATCGAACAAATGAAATCGCTATAAGTCATGCGGCCATGGGTTTCTAAAACCAATTCGCCGATATCGTGTAAGAGTCCTCCGGTATAAACCAAGTCTGGGTCTGGATGCTCAAGCGCGACCGCGATTCTTCTGCTTAAGGACGCGACATAAAGGCAATGCTGCCAGAAAAATAATAAATCGAATGCCCGCTTTGAGCCTTCCTGGATCAGCCTGTTATACAGCAGCAGGTTTATCGCCAGTTGTCGCACGGCAGAAAAGCCGAGCATCGTAACGGCCCGATTGATAGAGGTTATTTTGTTCGGTAAAGCATATGCGGCAGAATTGACCTGCTTCAGAATTTTTGCCGCGAGTACCGGTTCCGTTTCTATGATCAGAGATAAATGCTCGATTTTGGCGTTGTCGTCTTTGGTCAGTTTCAATAATTTGATCGCGACAGCCGGCAAAATATGAAGATGTTTAATGTCGCCCTGAAGGATTGCGCGAGCCGCTTTTCTTATGCGTTCAATGTTATCCTTGTCTTCATCGGTCATGACATCTTCCTCGTCGTCTAGGTTGGAGCTTGGTACTGTAAACGAAGTCTAATCAATTTTTAGCGAAATTTGTGAGAATCGTCGCCGGTATCTGCAAAAACGTACTATTAAAAATCAGCGATATTAGCAGCCAAGTACAAAATTTTCTGAATACATAGTGATGGTTTACAATACCGAGGAATAAGTTCGCCCCTAGAGCGGAGTTACAAATAGACAGGATGTAAAATTATCAGATGAAAAAATTAAAATGCGCTGTTATCGGTACCGGTTACTTGGGGAAGTTTCACGCTGAAAAATATGCGTCATTACCGGATTGCGAGTTGGTTGCGGTTGTCGATATTGACGAGGCTGCGGCTAAAGCCGTTGCCGAAAAGCACGGAGCAACGGCACTGACAGATTATCAAGGGCTGTTGGGTGAAGTCGATGCCGTTAGCATCGTAGTGCCAACGACCTTGCATCACAAGGTTTCCAAGGATTTTCTGAATGCCGGCGCTCATGTGCTGGTCGAAAAGCCGATTACCGTGACGGTTGCGGAAGCCGATGAATTGATCGCGATTGCCAATGAAAAAAAATTAATTTTTCAGGTAGGGCACCTGGAACGCTTCAACCCGGCGGTTTTGGGTTTGGACAAGGAAGAGAAACCGCTGTTTATTGAATCTCACCGCTTGTCGCCGTTTAATCCGCGCGCCAATGACGTCAGCGTGGTACTGGATTTGATGATTCATGACATCGATATTATTTTGGCCTTGGTCGATTCCGAGGTGGAGCGTATCGATGCCAGCGGTACGGCGGTGTTAACGCAAGGCACCGATATTGCCAATGCCCGGCTGCTGTTTAAAAACGGCTGTGTGGCTAATGTAACGGCCAGCCGGATCAGTATGAAGATGGAGCGCAAAATGCGTATGTTCAGGCCGTCTTCTTATGTTTCAGTGGATTTCCAGAATCGCGTGTTGACCAAACATCACACCGGTACAAAAGAGATGTTTCCCGGCATTCCGGAAATAGAAACCGAAGAATCGGTTTTTGAAAGCGGCGACGCGTTGCTCGAAGAGATCAAGCATTTTGTTAATTGCATTCATACCGGGGACAATCCGCTGGTTTCCGGTGAAGCCGGAAAAAGAGCGCTGGAAACTGCGATAGCAATTACCCGGTTATTGGGCGATAAATAATCATCACAGCATTAGATAATAGCCATGTAGGGTACGAGACTGTGAAAGTATTCGTTTTTAGAAAAAATTAAAGAATTCACCACGAAGGCACGAAGAACACGAAGAAATAAAACTTCGTGTTCTTCGTGCCTTCGTGGTGAATAGGTTTTTAAACTGACTTGGATAATACCTCCACAGTCTCGTACCCTACATGATTGCACCCAAGTTAATTGATAAACACAAAGGCAATAAAAACATGATACCAATGGTAAACCTGAAGGCTCAATATGCTGAAATTAAAGATGAAATTGAGCGTGGGCTGGCTGAAACAATCGAAAATTGTTCATTTATATTAGGCCCTAATGTTCAGGCCTTTGAAAAGGAAACTGCCGAGTATTTAGGCGTTAAACACGCGATTGCGGTGGCGTCAGGAACCGACGCGCTGCATTTGGCCTTGATTGCCGAAGGTATTGGTGCCGGCGATGAGGTGATTACCACCGCGTTTACTTTTATCGCTACGGCGGAAGCTATTAAATATGTCGGTGCAATTCCGGTTTTTGTCGATATAGATCCGAAGACTTTCAATATCTCGCCGGAAGCGATAGAAAAAGCGATTACCCCGAAAACCAAAGCCGTGATGCCGGTACATTTATTCGGCCAGCCGGCGGATATGACAGCCATTAAGCAGCTATGCGACCGGCATAATCTAAAGTTGATTGAAGATTGCTGCCAGTCTTTCGGTGCGAGCATCAACGGCCAGCAAACCGGTTCCATCGGTCATGCGGCCGGTTTCAGCTTTTTTCCCAGCAAAAATTTGGGCGCGTTTGGGGATGGTGGCTTGGTCGTCACTAATTCCGACGAGACTGCGGCAAAGCTGAAAATGCTGCACAATCATGGTTCCGAGGTTCGCTATTATCATGACGTAATCGGCTACAACAGCCGGCTTGATGAAATGCAGGCGGTCATCTTAAGAGCCAAATTAAAACGCATCGACCAATACAACAAAGGCCGCCGTCACGCCGGACGCCTTTATTCGGAGCTGATGGCCGACTTGCCTTTGACGACACCGTTTGAAGACGGTTTGGGCGAGCATGTTTATCATCAATACACATTGCTATGCGACCGTCGCGACGAAGTCATTAAAGCTTTGCAAGATAAGCAGATCGGCTGCGCGATTTATTATCCGGTGCCGTTGCATCGTCAGAATGTGTTTAAACAGGAATTTGCCGATGTCAGTCTACCGGTGACCGAATTTGTTGCGGCCAACTGTTTGTCATTGCCGATTTGCCCGTTCCTGAAGGATGACGAAGTCAGGGAAATCGTTTCGGTTATCCGGAGTGTTTTGACCACATAGTCCGGCTATACCAACTTCAAGGCATCAGCTTAAGACATTCACCACGAAGACACGAAGAACACGAAGTTTTTTACCTTCCTTTCTTCGTGAACTTCGTGGTGAATTATCCACCCCGCTTAGCTGATGCCTTATTATCATGCACCTTTCCCATGCCTCAACATAAACCCTTAAAAATCCTATTCAGCGCTGGAGAATCATCCGGCGATCAACATGCCGCCAATATGTTCCTGGAGCTGCAAAAACAGCAGCCGGACATTAAAGGTATCGGCATGGGTGGCGCTAAAATGGCCCAGGCGGGCATCGATATTCGTTACGATTCGGCTAATATCGCGGTTATCGGCGTGGTTGAAGTCATCAAGCATTATGCAGAAATTCGCCGCGCCTTAAAGCTGATGCAGCAGTTAGTCTCAAGCGAACGCCCGGACTTGGTGGTGTGCGTCGACTACAAGGAATTCAATTTCAAGCTGGCGCGCTACGCCAAACAGCAGGGCATTAAAGTCTTGTTTTATGTCAGTCCCCAGGTCTGGGCATGGCGGCCGGGCCGGGTAAAAGCTTATGGTAAAGTCATTGACATGATGGCGGTAATATTCCCGTTTGAGACGGCTTATTACGATGCCGAAAATGTGCCGGTACGTTACGTAGGACATCCTTCGGTGGATAAAGTCCACGCTCAGCACAGCAAAGATGAAGATTTAGCCCGTTTCGGACTGGATCGAAACAAAGCGATAGTCGGCTTATTACCCGGCAGCCGTGCGAACGAAATCAAGCGCATGCTGCCGGTCATGCTGGCTGCCGCCGAAAAAGTGCAGGCTCTTTTGCCCGAAAGCCAGTTTATCTTGCCGCAAGCCGATTCAATCAGTGATGCATTGCTTGAAGAATATCTCCAACAGTCGCCGCTTGATATTAAAGTAATAAAAAATCAGCCTTACGATGTGATTCAATGTTGCGACGCAGTGATGACTACATCGGGTACAGCAACATTGGAAATCGCTTTGCTAGTCGTGCCGATGGTGATCGCTTACAAGCTTTCGTCGATCACCTATTGGTTAGGCCGATGGCTTGTCAATACGCCTTTCATAGGCTTGCCGAATATCGTGTCTGGTAAGAGCATTATAAAAGAACTGATTCAGCACGACGCGACAGCCGAAAACCTGGCTGTAGAAATTATACGGATGTTGACCGATAAGGCTTATGCCGATCAAATGCGCCAAAATCTGATGCAGGTTAAACAGCAGTTGGGGCAGGGCGGCGGTTCCAAAAATATGGCTCAGCTGGCGTTGGAGATGCTGCGCTGATATTCAAGCGAAAAAACCGAGCGACAACGTAAGTTTTTCTGTTAGTCTTGATCGGTCGATAACCCGTCGGCATGAAAAGTTTTAATAACCAAACTATATATAGCAGCGCGAGGAGGGAAATATGGATATTGGAACTGGGTTTAAATTGCTGGCCTTCATGTTTTGGCCTGTTTTATTGATGTTTTTGGCTTATCTAATTGACAGGAAAGGCTTTAAAAGGCGCTGGGAAAGGTTTAAGCAAGACGGTTTTTTTAAATAAAACCTCAAACGCACCAAACGGCTGTGTCGATTGGTGCGTTGCTATTACTTAATACCGGGGTACCGAACTATCGCACTCGCAAGACCACGCATCGATTCCGCCGGTTAAATTTATAACGTTTTTAAATCCCGAATTGGCAAGATACATGCAGGCTTGCCGGCTGCGTATGCCGTGGTGGCAGATGACTATCATTTCTTGTTCGAGATCCAGCTCATCCAGTCTTTGCGGAATTTGATTAAGCGGAATCAGGACGCTGTTCCCTATGCGGGCATATTCAAACTCATTGGGCTCCCTGACATCCAATAGAAATAGATGCGGTTCATTTTGAATTCTGGTTTGTAATTCAGTCGCTGATATTTGTTTAATCGGCATAATTATCCTTGGCTAATAAATCGTTCTAAACGTTGCATGGCAATCGCCATTCTATCTATCGATGTCGTATAAGCAAAGCGGACGTAGTGATTAGCTTCATGAAGCCCAAAATCCTTACCCGGCGTTATTGCCACGCCTTCCGCTTCCAGCAAGTCCATAGCGAATTGAAAGCTGTCATCGGTAAACTTCGCACAGTTGGCATAAATATAAAACGCGCCGTCCGGTTTAATTGGGATATCGAAACCTAAGCGTAATAATGCGTCATAAAGAAAATCACGCCGATTTTTAAACTCGGCGCGTCTAAGCTCAAGTTCGGTCAACGTGCATTCATCAAATGCGGCTAATGCAGCGTATTGCGAGTGGGTTGCCGTGGCGATAAATATATTTTGCGCCAGCTTTTCGGTTACATCGACAAACTCTTCCGGTACTATCAGCCAGCCTACGCGCCAGCCGGTCATGCCGAAATACTTGGAAAAACTGTTGATCACAAACACGTTGTCACTGAAAGCCAATGCGGTTGAGGCATTTTCGCCGTAAACCAGTCCATGGTAAATCTCATCGGAATAAAAGCAGCCGCCTAACGCATTAACGGTGTGAATGGCTTGTTTTAATTGATCCGGATCGATAATAGTGCCGGTCGGATTGGACGGCGATGCAATCAAGGCGCCTTTAGTGGACTCAGACCAATGCTGTTCTATCAGCGCCGCAGTCAGTTGATAACTGCTGGCGGCATCGACCGGAATGGTTCTGGCTTTGCCGTCAAACAACTTAACAAAATTGCTGTTGCAAGGGTAGCATGGGTCCGCCATCAGTAATTCCTCCGACGGATTAAGGCTGGCACCGAGCGCCAATAGAAAGGCTCCGGAAGCGCCCGGCGTTATAAAAATACGCTTTTTGTCCACTGGCACTGAATAACGTTTTTGATAAAACTCGGCTATTTTTTCACGAAGCTCAGGTAATCCCGCAGCCGGGGTGTATTTCACTTCGCCGGTTTGAAGCTGGCTAATGCCGGCTTCGACAATAGTCTGCGGTGTAGCAAAATCGGGTTCGCCGATTTCCATGTGGATAACGTCTTTGCCTTGTGCTTCCAATTGTTTTGCACGGCGCAATAATTCCATTACATAAAAGGGTGAGATACCCTGAGTCCGTTTTGCCAGCCGTTTGCCCATAATAACGATACTCATCACAAAAGATTTGAATGATACCAATAAACCTTGCTATCCGGTTGCTATTCTGCTAAAAATGCGCGGTTTTATTTAATCTTGTCTTAGGAGTTAATGGATGACCGATAGTTCTAAAACTGGCGAATCACCTTTCAGTTTTAAGCCGTATCAAGAAAAAGAAGGCGAAGAATATATGAATAATGCTCAATTAGAGCATTTTGAAACTATTCTTAAAAACTGGAAGGGCGAATTAATGCATGAGGTTGATCGCACTGTGCACCACATGCAGGATGACGCATCTAATTTTCCTGATCCTAATGACCGAGCGTCTCAGGAATCGGAATTCAGTCTGGAATTAAGAACCCGTGATCGTGAACGGCGGCTGATCAAGAAAATTGATGAAGCCCTTAAAGAAATTGAATCAGGGGACTACGGTTTTTGTGAGTCTTGCGGCATCGAAATCGGCATACGCCGATTGGAAGCCAGACCTACTGCCACCCTGTGCATCGATTGCAAAACACTCGATGAAATTCGTGAAAAACAAATGGGTTAAATCTGGATAAACAACCCTCTATTGGCCGGTTTGCTCCATCGCCCACCGGCCCTTTACATCTCGGTTCCCTCTACACGGCTCTTGCCGGCTTTCTTCAAGCCCGTTCACAACAAGGCCTTTGGCTTTTACGTATCGACGATCTCGATACCCCCAGAAATGTAAAAGGTTCCGCCGATAGTATCTTAAAGACTCTGGAAGCTTTTGGGTTGCATTGGGATGGCGAAGTTTATTATCAAAGCCGGCATATCGATGTTTATAACGATATTATCGATGATCTCCAAAAAAACAAACTGATCTATCCATGCACATGCAGCAGGAAGACGCTGACAGTTTTCGACAGAGGACCGTCGCAAGCCGATATTTATCCGGGCATTTGTCGAGAGCGACAAGTCCCGCCCGATAGTCCTCATGCACTGCGCGTCAAAACCGATAACCGCATCATTGCCTTTCAAGACGAACTGCAAGGCCTGATTTCCCATAACCTCGCCGAGCAGGATGGCGATTTTATCGTAAAGCGTAAAGACCGGATTATCGCTTATCAATTTGCGGTAGTGATTGATGATGACTTGCAGCACGTTAATCACATAGTCCGCGGCTTTGATTTACTGGATGCAACGCCTAAACAGATTTATCTGCAACAGCTGCTGGGATTTTCCACACCCCACTATATGCATGTTCCTGTGATTGTTGACGAGCAGGGTTATAAGCTCAGCAAACAAACTCAGGCAATGGCGGTTGACTTAACTTCTGCTGGCCGTGTTATCTTTCAGCTGCTAATTTTATTAAAGCAAAATCCACCGCTTGAATTACAAGAAGCCTCATTAACTGAGTTACTTAGCTGGGCGATTGAGCATTGGAATCCGGCTTTACTAAAAAGTACTCATGCCGTTAGTTGCGATTTTAATTAGATTGGCTTGAAGCACAATGAATGCATGACTACCCTGTTGCGGCCTTCCTGCTTGGCACGGTACATGGCTTGGTCGGCGGCAGCGACCAATGAAGAAAATTGCAATCCGGCGTGCACCGAATCGGATACCCCGATGCTAATGGTGCTGCGCAGGACTTTATCACCGAATTCCAAGACCAGTGCCTCGTAGTTTTGACGTAGTCGGTCAGCCAGTATCCAGGCATCTTTTTCAGTCGTAGAGGGCAACAAAATACAAAATTCCTCGCCCCCGTAGCGGGCAAAGTAATCGTCGCTACGGATAGTCTTTTGCGCCACCGCAGCCAAGCGCCTCAAAACTTCGTCGCCAACCGGGTGGCCGTAACGGTCATTGATAGATTTGAAATGGTCGACATCGATCATCATTACGGCCAGCGAATCTCCGGTACGCGTACACCGTGCCGATAGGCGGGCAGCTTCTTGTTCCAGGCTTCGCCGATTCAACGCCCCTGTCAATGCATCGCTTAATGCCAGTTTTTGGAGGTCTGCGGAAAGCCGGTAATTTATCATCAGCACGAACCCAAAGGACATACACATCTGCATCATACTGCCGATAAAGAAACTTGCCGGATTAATGGGGGTTTGCGAATAAAGACCGTAGGTATTTGGCGGAGCCAGAAAAACGACCATCCCTCTAATCAATAATGTTGCCGAAACTATCGCAAATGATGCACCGGTAAACCAATACGCGGTACGTAACGGTTGTTCTATACGGATGAACAAAGCGCGGGCGCAGGCTGCATTAGATAAAGCAAGCACTAGCGAATTGGCGATGACGCGAGCATGAATGTCGGGATGGAGAATAACAAACCAGATGTTCTGGATAAACACCAGCGCAGCCAGCGCCCATGGAATATAAATGTTGCAGCGTCCGGTCTTGAAGACCTGGATGCCGTTAAATTGAATCCCTATCCCTGCTACCATCAATGTAGAACCGAATACCAGAACCCAAGCACTGGCGGATATTTCCTGTTGGAAATAAGAAAGGCCTAGACCCAGTCCGATGCATAGGCTGCCGAGTGCCCAGTGCTGTACTCCGCGGGTGTTCCCGGCATGCAAGCCTGCCAATGTCAGCAGGCCGGAAAATAGTATCGCCAACGCGGACATCATCACCAGCATCGTGCGAGAGTCGAGATTCATTGCTGCATCCGGTAGTTGGCGAAGATGTTAAGTTGAATGTGCACAGTATTTTTGGATTATGCTCGTGTTAAAAGGTGTTACCTATATTCCCAGCAAAAATTGCCGACTTATTAGCGTGTGATAATGCTCTAGCTAGCAGGCGGTTTGACGTTTATATGATGGTTTCATTATATAGCAGACATCCTGTAATGGCAGCGCTTAATCATTACAATCTACCAGTAAAAAGTGTATCGGCCACATTGCTGATAATTAAACAGTTATACCATACAATAAAAATTGAAAATCGGGTTAGCATAGAACTGTTTACTTTCGAGGTGCAGATATGAACGATTCCATAGGTAATACATCGATACGGCAGCTTATTCCCGGCATTCTACTGGCCGCTCTTTTATTGCTGGGTTTTATGGTGTTGCGTGAATTTTTGCTGACCCTGACGTGGGCGTTGATTATCGCCTATGTGGCATGGCCGCCTTACCGCTATTTAAGACGGCGGCTCAAAGGCAATGCCACGCTCAGTGCGTCAGTGATGACGGCAGTTATTGCGACGGCGCTCTTGTTGATAGTCTACTGGCTGGTTGCCATGTTGCAAGATGAACTGAAAATCGCTTACCAAGCTGTAGTAGAGGGCTTTAATCAAGATACTTACCGTCTGCCGGACGCTATCAGGCAAATTCCCTGGTTGGGCGGTACGGCGCAGGAATGGTTGGAACGGTTAACTGGCGACAAGCCGGCAGTGATGGCGCAATTGGCGAACTGGGCGCAACGCTGGTCAGGCGAATTCGCCACGTTTCTTGGTGGCGTAGGCGGCTACATTATGAGGCTAGGCGTTATCCTGGTTACCGTATTTTTTTGCTTCCGCGACGGTGACGAGGCTGTTAGACAGTTACATCAAGGTTTGGTACGGTTTTTGGGGAAGTATCAAGATGTTTATCTGCAAGCTGCCGGAAATACCACCCGAGCCGTAGTTCACGGTCTGGTGCTTGCCGCATTGGGGCAGGGGGTGTTGGCCGGATTGGGTTACTATGTGGCGGGCGTTAAAGCGCCGGTACTGTTTGGTGCGGTGACAGCGTTGTTAGCACTACTTCCGATGGGGGCGACATTGGTGTGGCTGCCTCTAAGTATCATGCTGATGCTGACTGATCAGCTTTGGCGAGGCGTAGGATTGCTGCTCTGGGGCGTGTTGGCAGTCAGTACGGTGGATAATGTGATTCGGCCCCTGGTCATCAGCGGTGCCGGTCGGATACCGTTTCTGGTGGTACTGTTCGGCGTTCTGGGCGGATTGTCGGCTTTCGGCGCTGTCGGGCTTTTTTTGGGGCCGGTTATTTTGGCCGTCCTGCTGGCTGTTTGGAAAGCATGGTTAAAGTTGCAACAGCACGAAGAAAATGTGTGAATCTGAATAACAGAATTTATGTCCCCGAGCCCTGCTGGCAATTGCACAGCAGGGCAATACCGCGTAAAACAAAACTTATTAATCGAACTCGAACGCCCCCTCCAAACCGTTAGCCTTGGCGTCCCTGTCGGTAAGCGGCATCAAGCCGAAGCGGTTCTCGATCAGTTTTAGAATCGAGGTTGTGTCATAGATCGTATGGTCGACATAGCCTTTCTTCGCGAACGGCGAAACGATGATGGCGGGAATGCGTGTACCCGGCCCCCAGCGATCACCCTCGGGTGGTGCAACGTGATCCCAAAAACCGCCGTATTCGTCATAAGTAATGATGATTGCAGTACTGGGCCAAGCCGGGCTGTTCTGAATAGCATCAACGACTTCTTTCACTTCCCGGTCGGCATCAAGGATGCTGGAGTGGCCGGGATGCTGATCTTTCTTGCCTGATGGTTTAAAGAAAGTCACTTGCGGAAAATTACCTTTGAGGTCGGCGAACAGTTTATTCTTATCTCTTAAATGCTCGGCTCGTGCCCGGCTGTCCGGCGCGTAATTGGCATAATAAACAAAAGGCTGATGATGGTAGGCGAAGTGATCCTTGGTTTTTCGTCCAGCGACGGCATCATCCCAACCGTCGGCGTACCATGCCCAGGAAATATTTTTTTCCGACATCCGGTCGCCGATAGTCGCTTGATACTGCACAGGCAGCCGGTCATTTTGGTGGGCGGGATCGAACGGAGGAAAATGCGGCTGGATGGTGTTGACTGCGTAACCGTCTTCGGTAATGCCCGGATCATTGATCGGTTTGCCGGTGGCTGGATCGTTTTTCCATTGACGAAGTTCGACAGGTGCATCCTTAAATACCGGTGTACAGGCGCAGATTAGCCATTGATGATTCAAGAACGAACCGCCGAATGCCGCCTGGAAAAAATTATCGGCCAGTGTAAATTCCTTCGCATAGTTCCATAGCGCCGTGCCGGACAAGTCATAGTATCCCATCACTAGCCCGCCCGCTGAGGAGAGCTGGGCAAAGCGATCGTTGCGGCCGCCGTTGACCTGCATTTGGTGGATGAAGAAGCGGTGCGTCTGTAGTGGTCTAATAAAAACGGACAGCCCGA
>CAZJOY010000103.1:0-13754 GCA_964547705.1 uncultured Methylobacter sp.
CGTAAGTAGTCCAATATCCCGGCATATGATGGCCAAAATAACGGCTGTCCTCACTAAAACGATCCCATATATAGGATGGAGTGATAAAGTCACTGGTAGGAATAGGAGCTGTAATCAGTTCCGCGGCTCCGAGAGTGGTTCGACTAACAGTCTGCATGACGCCGCGCAACGTTCCCCATGTTAACCCAACAAAGGCATTTTGTTCGTGGCTGATATTGATAATATTTTTAGGTATTTCGATGAAGCCGGTCGCTGCATTAGCTAATCCTTGGCCGAATTTAGAACCTACCCCCGCTAGATAACTCTGATGCTCATGCTCCGCATAAGCCGACCCTGTTGACAACAATGCGCTGCAAAGTACACAGGCAGTAAAGAGGTTTTTGTTATTCATTATTAATTCCTCGTTCAATGTTTAATCTACCGGGAGTATTTACAATTTGAATCAACTCTATTGCAAACACGGCCCGAAGAACCTACCCAAGGGAATCACAAAACTTAAGATTCCCTTAACTCAAACGTAACTTAACATTGATGTAATGTCAAACACTAGCTCTTCATTATATAAAATCAGTGATCCAATTTGATTGATGTGTGCATCAGTTGTTATCCCATCGCACATACATAGCTGATTTAAAAATAAAACTATCCCAATAACTTGTTTCCAAGAATAGCCAGTTTGTCGGATTCAATTCCAAGTAACAATTCTCCTTTTAACAAACCAACCAGTTCCCTGCCGGCCATTTTAAAACGCCAACCGTGCAGCAACGGGCACTCCTCACTGTCATTAAATAACAGCGCTTCCAAGTCTTTACGTGTTGCAAGGATAACTGGATTTAATAAGTTTTCTTCAGCACGAATTCTGACCAGTGCCGTTAAAATGTCCAGTATTGCTTCCTGTTGCTGAGTTTTTTTAGCGGGCCGCCCTTTCTCATTCAACGGAATTGGCGCTCTATTCTTCGCAGCTTTGATTAATTGGCATAATTCAGCACCATAGCGATTTACAACGCGCTCATTAATACCACGGACATTGGCTAATTCCCCCACGGCTTCCGGTTGCAGTTTAGCTATATCGAACAACATCTCGTCACGTAACAGCCAACTCTTAGGTCTATCCTCAGATTGCGCAGTTTTTTCCCGCCATTCGGCCAAAGCTTGAACAATCGATAATTGCCTGCCGGTCAGTTTGTTTTTACCCTTAATTTTCAACCAGGCTTTTTCAGGCTTTACCTCATAAAGTCCCGGATCCGTTAGTTCAGCAAAGTCGCGCTCCAGCCAATCAGCTCGTCCCAGTTCCTCCAGCTTCTGTAGCATCATTTGGTAGATTTTGCATAAATAAATCACATCGTCAGCAGCATATTGAATTTCATCATTGATTAGCGGCCGCTTGCTCCAGTCTGCCCGTGTATGAGCTTTGTTTAAATTCACATTCAACAAGCTGGAAACCAGCATTGCATAACCCGGATTTTCCTGAAAACCAAGCAACGGCGCAGCGATTTGAGTATCAAAAAGCGGTTCAGGTAATTTTCCGGTTAATTGATAAAAGATTTCCAAATCCTGCCTGCTGGAATGAAATACCTTTACAATCGATGGGCTGTATATCACCTCAAAAAGACTATCCAGGGATGGTAATGCTATCGGGTCAACGCATGCCACCCAGTCCGGCGTTGCTATTTGTAGTAGGCAAAATTTCGGGTAATACGTTTTTTCCCTTAAAAATTCCGTATCGAGAGCCAACCAAGGTTCTTTCTTAATCTGTTCACACAATTTAGCCAGCTGATCTGGAGTGTTTATATATTGAATATTGTTTGTCATATTGTTAAACGAGCAGTTATTAAGTTAACCGTAAAGCCATGCGTTTTACGATTAATGGTAGTTTTTTGTTTCAATGATAAAATTCAGTTTTTTTATCTTCATTTACTATGCGATTTTGTATTATTCCGGTTACTTCTTATCGGCAGAACTGTTCCTTGCTGATTTGCGAACAGTCCAACAAAGCAGCCATCGTCGACCCCGGCGGCGATATTGAGGCGATTATTAAAGCCATCAACAGGGAAAATGTATTGCCTGAATCCATCCTCATTACACATGGGCATCTTGATCATATCGGTGCAACTGCGGAACTGGCGGCCCTGCTTTCAGTTCCTATTTTAGGACCCCATCAAGACGACCAATTCTGGATTGATGCGATTCCGGAACAATGCAAGACCTTTCGTTTTCCGGCCTGCGACACATTTACACCGTCACGTTGGTTAAATCAGGGCGATATTGTTAAGGTTGGCGAAGAAGTACTGGATGTTTTTCATTGTCCGGGCCATACACCGGGACATGTGGTTTATGTTCACCGTAATACCAAACTGGCCATAGTCGGCGATGTGCTGTTTAAAGGTTCAATCGGACGAACCGATTTACCCAAAGGAGATTTCAATACTTTAATGAATTCAATCAAAAATAATTTATGGCCTTTGGGCGAACAGTTTTCATTTATCTCCGGCCACGGCCCAATGTCTACTTTTGGTGACGAAATGCGCAGCAATCCTTTCGTTAGAATTTAACCTTATATCCTGTCCGATCAGGTTAACTCTGACTGACTTGATCGGAGCCTCTATTTTCAGTTTGTGGAGCACGCTGTTTTCCGCGCCGGCGATAATTGTTGTTACGTTTTTTATTACGAGCCTTTACCCGTTTTATATCCAGCTTACGTTGTTTAATTTCGACTGATTTTAAATGTAAAAATATATCTTGCGGCATTTCATCGGGCAACTCAACAAGCGTATAGTCACCTTGGATATTAATATTGTTAATATTGTTTTTATCGACTCCGGACTCTTCAATCAATACTCTTTTAAGCTCTTCCGATGTAATTTGATGTTTACTTCCTACGTCCAATCGATAGCGGATCATTCTAATGCTTGCTTGAACGATACCTGCTCCTGCGCTGTTTATTAAAGCGCCTGGCTTTAACTGCTCCCTGCATTGCTCTACCTCGGCAATTGCTCTACCTCCTGCATCCCTGCAGTCGTCGGCAACTGCTCCTTGCGTTGCTCTACCTCCTGCGTCCATGCAGCTATTTTTATTATCGCTGATCATTCCGATCCCAAAAGACTTACTGTACTGTTTTAAAGTCTATTTTGAAAAATTTCCACAAAAGCCTCGTCACGCAATCTGCGCACCCAAAGCTCTGTTTCTTCTTCAATTTTTCTCTTACGGATAGCCTCTCTGACCAAGTTCTTTTTAAACTCGCTACTATCGTCCTTATTTTCCCGACCTAAAACCTGAATCATATGCCAACCAAACTGGGTTTGAACAGGCTCGCTCACTTCGTTAACGCCGAGCTTTGTCATAGCTTCTTCAAACGGTTTGACCAAATCGCCAGGACCAACCCAGTCAAGTGAACCGCCTTTTAATGCCGAACCTTTATCATCGGAATGCGCTCGAGCCAATGCGGCAAAATCGTCGCCATCGGCAATGCGGACTTTTAACGCTTGCAAGCGTTTTTTTGCCTCGGCATCATCAACCAATTCATTGGTTTTTATTAGGATATGCCGAACTTTAGTTTTGACAATCACATGATTGTCCGCATCTTTCAGCTCTATCATTTTAATAATATGAAAGCCGCTCGGGCTGCGTATGGGTTCGGACACTTCACCCTGCCTCATTTGCCTGATTTCGTTAACAAACAAAGTGGGAATTTCGCTCATCCTGCGCCAACCCAGATCACCGCCTTTCAAAGCATTTGCATCATCCGAATCACTTATCGCCGACTGAGCAAAATCTTGTCCCGTCCGCAGCTTTTTGACCAAATCATCAGCTTTACTCACCGCTTTTTGTATTTCTGTCGATGAAGCGCCTTCTTTAACTGCAATTAATATATGGCCCAAGTGATATTGTGTAGATTCTTCGCCGATTTTATCCTGGGTTTCCATATAGTGTTCGACTTCTCGGTCAGTGACCTTAATACGTCCGCCGATCTCCCTGCCGCGTAATTGATTAATAATGATTTCATTACGCATATTATCCAGAAAACTTTGATAGCTAATGCCCTGCCCTTCCAACTCCGACCTGAATTGTTCAGTATCCATATTATTTCTTCGGGCTATATCTGCGGCCGAGCTATTAAGCATTTCTTCGCTGACGGTAATCCCGGCTTTTTCCGCTAATTGCCGCTGGAGTTTATCAACAATCATTTTCTCCAGTACTTGCTTACGCAACACATAAGCAGGCGGAAGCGAAGCATTACCTTGCTGCATTCTTTGCTCAATAGTCGCCACTTCTTTTTGTAATTCACGCTCAAGGATAACGTCATCTTCAACTACAGCGATGATCGTATCGAGAACTTCAGCATGCGCCAAAAAGCTGCCGAACAATAAACTACCTATTAACGCGACTAAAATACTTCTTTTGATGTTTTGTTGTTTGATCATTTTTGAGGTTTCCGATAACCATAAATTTGCTGTTCAAAAAACTCGTCCAGTTTTTCCCCAACACCGGTCAATCCCTTAAGTTCTATCTGAAAAAATACGCCCGTTTGACTGGTCCCCGTAGCATCGACATCAAGAAGGCTTTGAACATTCGGGCCCTGAAGATTAGGGTTTAGATTAAGGTTGATTTGATTAATCCAGCGCCGCCCGATAACGCGAAACCGCCAGCAGCAATTTTCTTTTTCCAGGCCAAAAAAGCTTTCCTGAGTTGAGTTATTCAGCAATGAATAGGTCCATTTTCCAACCGCTGACCAATCGTTATAAACCGGCCAGTGAAACGAAGCTTCACTTTGAATAATGTCATAAGGCCGCGTCCCTAATACTGTTGGAATAAGCGTATTTTTTCTATATCGATAGCCCAGGTTAACGACCTCACCGGGTTGGTTAATAAAATGCAGCATCGCTTTGTGCCGGACAATATCGTTCAAATGAGGATCCCATTGCAGACCCGAACTTAGCGAAATATGATCCGTCAATTCAGCATTCAACTCAGTCACCAGCGGCGAAAATTGGCTGGTTTCTATAGGATAGCCCGGCAAAGTAACTTCTCTATCCCGAAAATAAGCAATTTCTCCGACACCAAGTTTTAGTTTTTCTCTTCCGGTCTTTGCGTCAACCAGACGCGTTGTTACGGCTGCCGTTAGCTGGTTGGCATCCTGTACTCTATCCGAACCGCTAAAGCGGTTTTCCAAAAACATGCTGTTAAATGAGAAATCGTACAGTGCGGTATCGAATATGGGGATATTGCTTTGATCATCCTTTGGAATATATAAATAAAACAACCGGGGCTCAAGAGTATGCAGATAAGACCTATTAGCAAAATCCACTGACTTTTCCATATATAAGCCGCTGTCGGTGGAAAAAATCGGCAGAGTTCTTGATGGGGCGTCTGCGGTTAAAATAGACCCGCCTTTTGGATTACTTAGCAAGTACTGGGTATGTTGCAAGGAAAGCTTGGGTGTTAAAAAAGTACTGGTCGTTTGCAAGGGCAAACTAACTGAGGGTCTAACATTGGTTCGTTGTCCATTAATGACTGAATCATGTTGAAAATAAACATATTCAGTATTCATCGCCGTATTCAACGGCATAAAGTTGAATGCGTGATTCAAGTTCAGGTTAACTTGCGGCAATCTCCGATACGGCAAGCTCGCATCCGTTATCGCCTTATCAATCGATTGATAATTGTCAACATGGGCGTTTAAAGCAACCCCTTCGTTTGCATAACCAAGATTAGCTTGGCTTAACAAGTAACTGCTGTAAGTAGAAACACTTAGCGCATTGCCCAAATCAGAAAAATAATCTTTATCCGAAACATAGTTCAAATCCATATTTGAATAAATATGAGGCGAAAATTGGGTGATATTATTAATCGCTGCTAAATACCTGGCCTTATCACGAAGACTGTCATGCGGCATAAACTCTAGCTCTGCTGCGCCCTTCGTCATCTCTGTCAAATAATGGAAGTTTCCTCCTAATACTGGACCTCTTTTTGAAAGATACCGTGGCCGTAAAGTGGCATCATAATTGGGGGCTATATTCCAGTAATATGGAGTCGTTAAACTAAACCCGGCCCGTTGCGTATTTCCAAAAGAAGGCGCAAGAAACCCCGAAAGCCGCCTGTTATCTATCGGAAAAGAAAGATAAGGCGAATAAAACACTGGCGTCCCTTTAAACTCGAGCCAGGCATTTTTAGCGGAACCTTGCCCGCTAACTTTATTCATTTTCAGCTCGCTCGCATGCACAACCCAGTCCTGATTGCCGGGACGGCAACTGGTATAAGCAACACCTTTATACCGGGACAAAGAGCTACTCTCCCGATAAATTGTTTTTGCCCGGCCTCTAAGCGGAGTAGCCGGGGAAATAAATAAAGCTTCCCGGAGGCGGGCCTGATCGGAAGCCAAATTAAGCGATGCCGACTCACTGTGCAACGCCAGCTCATCCTCACTGTAATAAACACTACCTTGTAAATCCAGTGTCTCCGATACAGTATCGTAAGTCGCTTTATTAGAGACTGAACGCTGATCTGCATGGTTCATTTCAACATTGCCGGTATAGCTGTAGATTTCATTCTCGTATATTTCGGCATAGTTGGAATCGATATCCAACGGCGCTTCATCTCGCAAATCTTTTCCAGACGCAATTCCGATTTTTTTGCTGCCTGGAGCCATACAGCTTTGCCAAGGATCGTATTTCAACTGCGATTTAAGATTATTAAAGGTCAGCTCTTCATTATGATCAAACGCAGGGGTAAGTAAGCTTACGCCGGGACCGGATGTTTCAATAATCTGTGGTTGTCCCTTGGGATCGGCGCCGACTAGCTTGCAATCCCATTTTTTGTCCGCAGTCTTGGCATCGCAGGTCCAGCCTGGACGATTGGCTTCAGTTTGAAGCAGCTTTTTATCGTCTGAAGGCTGAGCAATTGGCTTGGCCTCAACGCTAACTTGCTTGGCGTCTTTATCTCTTTTAGTACTAACTGGAAGTTTAGGCGCTTCCGGTGCTTGGGTTTTCTCAGCAGGAACGGACTCAGCCTCGATATTTTCAACAGGTTCGCGCTCAGGCTCCGCTACAACTGGCTGAGCCTTTTCAACAACCTCTGTTGTAGGTGTAGGCTGTGCGCTTTTAGCCGGTTCAACACTGGTAGGCGTCTTTTCCGCACTGCTATTCCCTAAAGATTGTTTCTCACCGACACAAACCCACTCTTTGCTATTTTTGTCTTGTGAACAATTCCAGAGTGATTCGTTGGCCGTGCTGACGGGCACATAAATAGAAGGTAAAAAAAACAGTAATAAACGGCGGCGCATAGGTGATGTCAAGTTTAGTAGCGTAGTGGATCGTAAATCGAATAAAATGCCGAACGCTGATTTTACCTTACTACCCTACATTATACTAATCTATCCTAAAAACATCATGATGCCTGAAGACTTAAGAACGATGCTGATGTTCGACTGGCTTGAAAACGATTTATTGCTCGATATAAGCGCATGCGCCCCCGCTTCCAGCGATGCCAGTTTTCGCCGTTACTTTAGAGTTAAGACTTCAACAGAACAGTTTATTGTCATGGATGCTCCGCCAGCCAAAGAAAATATTGAAGCTTTCGTTAGAGTTGCCAAGCTGCTAACGCAGTCTCAGGTTAACGTTCCTACCATTTTCCAACAAAACCTGACCGACGGATTTTTACTGCTGGAAGATTTCGGTAGCCAGTGTTTTCTGGATCAGCTTAATGACGCCACTGCTTCCGATTTATATCAAACCGCTTTCGACAGCTTATTTAAACTGCAAACCCAAACATCAATAGACGCCGAGCTGCCCAGCTATGACGAAGCACTTCTGCACAGGGAACTGGCTATTTTTGACGAATGGTTTTTAGAGCAGTTACTGGATATTTCAATTCCTTCGGCCGTTTGGGAGACAGTCCGTTCCGTTCTGACCGCATCGGCCCTGGAACAGCCGCGCACCTGCGTTCACCGGGATTATCATTCCCGCAACTTGATGGTTTTAGACAGCGATTCGCCGGGTGTGATCGACTTTCAGGATGCCGTCATTGGCCCAATCACCTATGATCCTGTGTCGTTATTACGTGATTGCTACATCGCTTGGCCTGAACAGCAGGTTGAACAATGGGCGCTTAACTATTTTGAGCGGCTCCGGCAGGCGGATCTAGTTAATTGCAGCCCGGTCCAATTCAAACGCTGGTTCGACCTGATGGGACTGCAACGCCATCTTAAAGCCATCGGTATTTTTTCCCGCTTGCATTTGAGGGATGGCAAGTCCAATTATCTTGACGACATCCCGCGCACGCTGAACTATGTCACCATCGTTTGCGCTGCCTACCCTGAACTTGCCGAGTTTAATGACTTCCTTCACGAGCATGTGCTGCCCGCTCACAACAACATCCCCAACACCGCATGAAAGCGATGATTTTAGCAGCGGGACGCGGCGAAAGAATGCGCCCGCTAACAGACCATACGCCGAAACCCCTGCTTCCAGCCGGCGGAAAACCGCTGATCGAACATACAATAAATCAACTGGTTGCGGCCGGTTTTAATGATATAGTCATCAATCATGCCCATCTGGGAGCGCAAATAGAAAACCGGCTCGGTAACGGTGATCAGTTTGGCGCGAACATAAGCTATTCGCCTGAAGGCGAACAAGCGCTGGAAACGGCTGGCGGTATCATCAACGCGTTACATTTATTAAGTGGAAAAGTGTTCCTGGTGGTCAATGGCGATATAGCCACAGACTTTCCTTTTGCCGAACTCAAAAACCGGACGGTCGATTTGGCTCACCTGATTCTGGTCGATAATCCCGCCCATCATCCTGAGGGCGATTTCGGCCTGGATCAGTCGGGATTGGTCGTTGCAAACGTCGCCGAACAATTCACCTTTAGCGGGATAGGTCTGTACCGTACCGAATTGTTCAAGAACATACCCACCGGGCCTTGCAAACTGGGGCCTTTATTACGCCAAGCCATTGCAAGCGGCCGAGTTTCAGGACAAAAAATGGACGGTTTCTGGATGGATATAGGCACACCGGAACGCTTGCAGGAACTGGACTTTATTTACACTCAACTAGAAGGTGAAGATTATGCCTGATCATATTTATAAAAAAATAGAACTAACCGGCTCATCAACTGTCGGCATCCAACAAGCCATCGAAAACGCAATCGGCAAGGCCGCGGAAACTACCGAAAATATGCGCTGGTTTGAAGTTGTCGAAACCCGGGGCCATATAGAAAACGGTAAAATCGCCCACTGGCAAGTCACCGTTAAAATCGGCTTTGCTCTAGCAGAATAAAATCACCGCCTTCAACGACCCGTGAATAAGCTGGCGGATAAAAGTCCTAATACGGTATGGCATCGCGCTACGGTCACCCGGCAACGCCGCGAACAAAAAAACACTCACAAATCGGTAGTCCTTTGGTTTACCGGCCTATCCGGTTCCGGCAAATCAACACTTGCCCATGCCGTAGAAGAGCACTTGCATCAACGCGGATTGAATACCTTCGTGTTGGATGGCGATAACGTGCGTCATGGCTTGTGCGGCGATCTGGGTTTTAGCGATCAAGACCGCAAAGAAAACATCCGCCGTATCAGTGAAACAGCCAAACTGTTCCTTGAAGCCGGTGTAATAACACTCACCGCATTTATCTCACCGTTTAAAGAGGAACGCGCCATAGCACGAGGCCTGATGCCGCATGGCGATTTTATTGAAATTCACTGTTTTTGCCCGCTAACCGTTTGCGAGCAACGGGATGTGAAAGGCCTGTATAAAAAAGCGCGGCTAGGCGAGATAAAAAACTTCACCGGCATATCGTCGCCTTATGAAGAACCGGAAAACCCCGATTTAAAAATCGACACCAGCCGGCTTACACTCGAAGAAAGCGTGCTGCAAGTCATAGCACTGCTGCGCACTAAAAACATTCTGCCCATGCCGGTAACGGTTCCTTTATCTAAATCGATGAAGTAAATCATGTATATCGATGTCTTCAATGGCGACGCCGACGGCATTTGCGCACTGATTCAACTGCGCCTGGACCGGCCGCTGGCATCTCAGCTCATTACCGGCATCAAGCGCGATATACAGTTACTGGATAAATTTACCGTAAGCTCAGGCGACCACATCACGGTGCTGGATATTTCACTGCAAAAAAACGCTAAGCGAGTTAATGAGTTTCTAAATCAGGGCGCTCATATTTTCTATATAGATCACCACCAGTCCGGCGAGATTCCAAAACATCCCCATCTAAAAACACTGATTAATACCGACAGCTCGATCTGCACCAGCTTGCTGGTCAATCAATATTTGCATGGCAAGTACCCATTATGGGCAATAACGGCAGCCTTTGGCGACAATTTAAACCACAGCGCCGAACAGCTGGCCGCCACTCTGAATCTCAACCCGACAGAGCTTGGAACCCTGCTTAACTTAGGCATCTATATCAACTATAACGGTTACGGCAGCTGCATTGACGACCTGCATTTTGCCCCTGACCAACTGTATCGGGAAATGACAGAGTTCCAATCCCCTTTTGACTTTATCAACAACAAGCATGACATTTTTAAGCAGCTGGAACAGGGTTATCGGGAAGACATGACAAATGCCCAGCGCCTCAAACCGGAATACCAAAGCGACGCTGGCGCCATATTTATCTTACCCGACAACGTCTGGGCCAGACGCGTTAGCGGCGTCTTTGGGAATTTTCTAGCCAACCTTAACCCGGATCGGGCCCATGCCGTCATTACGCCTAACAGGGAGCACGATTATCAGGTTAGCGTCAGGGCGCCATTATCCAATAAAACCGGCGCTGACGAGCTGTGTTCCGCATTCCCAACCGGCGGCGGACGTAAAGCCGCGGCAGGCATCAATCATTTGCCCGCCAACCAGCTGAATATTTTCATCAAAAAGTTTGAGGAATTTTATTCATGAGTAACTGTTACAATGTAGGTAAAAGGCTTACGTTTTAAATTTAAGATAATGGAATGCCGATGAAATAATGGATGAGTTTTTAGCCTTTAATCTTATTCGAACCAGAATCATCAGCCTCCTACTTTTGGCCGCTAAATAATAATTACAACCCTAATAAACCGCCAACCAAGACTGCCGGAATCAACACGCATGAGCTTAATTACCAATCAACCTGAACACCCAGCCAACCCGAACCGACTGGAACAACTACAGCATATCAACCTGCAATTGGCGGCACTCGGCCAGCCAACTTGCGAAGTCGAAAACGATCCGCAATACCTTAAGATTGCGGGCGGTCTATTAAAAAATTACTCCCAACAGCGCCGCCTGCTGGCGCTGACCCAATACCGTTGCCCTGCCGATCGACGCATACAGGATTTCCTCAATGGCTACTTGGCTGAAAACAACATCAACGAAACCATCAGCCTGCCTGGCGAAACTTTTGTGTTGGAACAAAAAGGACTGGCAAGAGAACTGTCCCTGCCTTTCCAGCATAACGAATTCCATTCGCCTTATGTTGATTCTTACCGGATTCAGCAAGGCGTGCTGCATAATCCGAAAAATGACCGCCGCACCACCAAAGGCGTGTTCCATATCGCTGCCGGCGGCCTTCCGGTTCCGGCTGATAAAAGCGAGGTGCCGGTAAATGCTTATGCGGCATTGCTGCAAGCCGCCCTGACCCCTCCCGACGATCTTTTGAGCCTGCCATTCACCAGCGCCCAACAAAATACCGCAAAACTCTGGGTATCGTCACTGATGAGACCCATCGTATGCCCGGAAGTTTCGGACACGATGCCGGTTAAAACCATGGAAGTGCGTTTCTTCGCCCCCGGCGGACTGGTAGCCAACCTGGATTTTGTTGAGTCCATTTTCGACAACGCGGGCGACCCGTTCCTGCCCGAGAACGATGCCGCGTTGGATATTGACCATTGGACCGGTCATTCCGGCTGCATTATTCTTGCTTCGCATCTGGTTCATTGCCGGAAAAAAGACCTCGGCCTGCCGCATTTTAATGATGCGACCGAGCGCCAACGCAAAGACGGCATGTGCTGGCAACAGGAAGAGGAGCTGTACAATAACGGCCAACCCTTTAAACTGGTGTGCCGCAATATGAAAGGCGTCATTGTCACGATTATTGCCGATAACTATTTCGGCTACAGCAAAAAGGAAATCAAGTCTCATATCAGCTATTCGGCCAACCTGTACGGCGGCGCTGAAGAAGAACATTCAGGCGGTGCGCTGGCTTTCCCGAGAGTTATTTTGGGCGAGATCTTTTTGCCGCATACGTCTTCGTATATTAATGACAATTATTCTTTTGACCAGCTCTGCCGGCAGTTGGCTCCGGTCATAAACGTAAAAGAAGAGGGTTATGCTGTCGACAAAAACTATCCCGACATCATTTACATCCCCAATTCGGCAAAGTTCAACATTCAGCAGCAACAAATCAGCTGGACGCACAACAGGCAGCAACACACGCTTAAATTGCTGTTCAACCATACCTATGTGTATCCGAACGGTTTTAAAATCCACATGGAGCGCCACCCTCATGCGCCCAGCTGGCGCTTGATCGGCACGCATCAGGAAGGCACTTTCTGCCATAAGCCGAGCACCGTATCCGGCGGCGGCAAGTCGGAGATTTCCAAATCGATCGCCGGCGCAATCATTTCCGGCGCTGTGTTTGTCGATGATTTCGATAAGGACATGGATATCGTCACCGAAATATTCGAGCACGATTATTCAACACGTTTTCGTGACTCGGCGCTGCATGGCGTCGATAAACGGCCCTTGCTCAGCAATGAACGTACTTTAGGCTCGGTCATCAAACTGTTGACCCCATCTGCAACTCAATATTCGGACGCCCATAACCAGTGGCTTGACACAATCCCCCGGCATATATTAGCCGTGGCGCTGATGATCAAGCGTTTCTACAAAGAGGAATGGGGTTCGAACTGGAGAAAGCATTTCTCCGTCGACATGGTCAACAGCCACCCCGGCAACGAACTGAAATTCCAAGGCCGCAAGCTGATCGCCAGCTACTTGCGCGTCGGCTTTGATGAAAAAGGCGCATGGCGGGTTTTCAAACTGCGCCAAGACTTCATGGCTTCGGCCAAAGTCCAGCTGGAAGACGATATTTCCGCATCCACCGTTGTGCCGGTGCGTTATCTGAACGGGCTAAATCCGGACTATAAAAACCCCAGCGTCAAACTGGTCGAAAACTGCGAAAAAAGCTTTTTCCAACGGCCGGACGATGCAATCCACCGCGGCACCGATTTACAAACCGAACTGGATTTTTCGCGCACCGACAATTTCATCTCCAACTTTCAACCGCTGACCGCACAAGATGCCCGCGAGTTTCTCGAAGACGTGATCCATTTCGACGAGTTCAGCGAACCGATGCAAAACGTGATTAGCCAAGCGACTCAAGGTAAAGAAGGAGAATATTTCGTTTCCTCTGCGCATCCCCGGCTGGTCGACGGCAAACCCAGCCAGAACGTCCGTTACCTGCAACTACGCCCGGACATAGCCAACCCCAAAATGCGCTATATCGCGGAGTTGTCCACACGTTTGGCACGAGGCCTTAACACCGGCCAAACCGTTTATTTCCCGGTTAACGAAGTCCTGACCGGACGGCGCAACAATCCCGCCGATCTGGAGTCAGGCATCCGGCCGTTGGCAATCTATAATCCTATCCATTATCAGGAACTGCCTGAATTATTCATGGATTTTATTTGCAGCCTGACCGGAAAATCGCCATCCACGACCGGTGCCGGTTCAGAAGGCGCGCTAACCAAAGGTCCGTTCAATGCGGTA
>CAZJOY010000104.1:0-13680 GCA_964547705.1 uncultured Methylobacter sp.
GCTGAGTTGAGTGAGGCCACAAAATTTACCGCCACCCACCGAAAATTCCCTTCACAGCAAGATCGCTTCCCCAATGTTCCGGCAACACACCTGTTTTCACATGCCGGTGAAATGTCGAAAACGGCCAATCAACCGGCCGTTTGACATAACCATGCTTAACAGGATTGTAGTGAATATAATCGGCGTGCCTTTCAAAATCCCACTCATCCCTAATTTGATGCTCCCAGTAGCGTCGCTGCCAGATGCCGCGTTCGCGTTTATTAAGCCGACTGGCGCGAATAAACTCGGTTTTTTCCAATCCACGGGAAAACCCCGACTTGATCAATGACCAACGTATTGGATAGTCGGCATCGCCTTCGGGCAATTTCCATATCGCGTGAAGGTGCTCGGGTAGGACGACCATGGCTTCAATGTTGAACGGATGAGCGCGTTTTACTATCCTGATAACGTCTCGTAAAGCAGCTATCTCTCGCACCAGCAAATCGGATTGCCGGTTTGCGAGGTTGACCGTAAAAAAATAGCTTGCGCCTGTTGTTTGGGCTCTTCGATAACGCATGCTTACTTCCTGTTTATCGTGAGTTGTTGGGCTTCATTGCATTCAGCCCAACCTACGGCCCTAAATACACTCGGGCATAAAAAACGCTTGAAAAGTTCGAGCCATAATTAGAATTAATTCATCCCGATTTGGCGGATTGCTTAGCGGCGAATCCGCCCTACAGCTCTATTTTATTGAAACAAATCCATCTGTGAAGAGCTGTTGTCCTTATTGCTTGTCGAAGCAGCGAGCGAATCGTGGTCAAGGCCTAACTTTCCGCAGAGATTTTTAAGAAACCCTATCTGCCCTTTTAATATCTTAATTGACGCCATTGAGATATCGAACCAATCTACTCGATCAATTTCAGGGAATTCCTGATTTTTACCTGATTTTGGTGGCCACTCTATAGAAAAAGTATTACTAACGATTGTTGTTGGAGCGCAATCTCCTTCGGTAGCCCATGCGATAACTAGTTTACCGCTAGGCTGTTTAATCACTCCGAGGTCTAACAATTCACTATTAATTTGTATACCCGTTTCTTCCATGAACTCTCTCTTGGCTGCCTCACTTGGACATTCGTCATCCTCATATTCCCCTTTGGGTATGGACCACGCTCCGTTATCCTTGTTTGCCCAATACGGTCCTCCTGGATGAGCTAACAGAACCTCCAAAATCTGGCCCCTATTTCTGTACATGAGAATGCCTGCACTTTTTTTTGCCACGATGGTTTACCACGAATGTATATGTTATGGGAGCGAAGCTACTGTTAGATCAATATCCTTTATAGAGCATCCATCCTTCATGAGCAGTTGGTATCCGGTCAGCCGTGTAGGGTACGCTGTGCGTACCTTTAAGTCTAACGCATCATATCATGATCTCAAACATCCGGCTTGCCGTGCTAGAATCAATTTCGTCCATTGTGCGGTACGCGCAGCGTACCCTACATTTTTTGATTTACATTTCGGTGCTGCGATTATGTCCCATTTTCGGCGTGCTTATGTTCCAGGCGGTTCTTTCTTCTTTACCGTGGTAACAGAGCGGCGCGCTCCGATTCTTTGTACCGATACCTCCCGCGTTTTCCTGCGAACTGCGATTCGTGAATGCCGCCAACGCTGGCCGTTTCGGATTGATGCGATGGTTTTGCTTGATAATCATCTCCACGCCATCTTGACTCTGCCGGAAGGCGATACACGCTATTCGGCACGTTGGGGATGGATCAAAAAGGAATTCACCAAGGCGTATCTGGCTGCCGGTGGCAATGAGCAAACTTGTAGCGGTTCAAGGATTAAACAAAGGCGGCGCGGGGTGTTACAACGCCGGTTTTGGGAACATGTTCTGCGCGATGAAGAAGATTATGCCCGGCATTTCGATTATATCCACTATAACCCGGTTAAACATGAGTACGTGGAGTCGGTAAATGAATGGCCTTATTCAACATTTCACCGCTGGGTTAAACAAGGTGTTTACCCGCCGGATTGGGGCACTAAGGCTCATGGGATTATGGCGTTCGATGATTTGGACATGTCTGCTATGGAATAAGAAAGTGTCGTGCAAGAGTGAAGGTACGCACAGCGTACATTACGACTACTCGGGTCATGAATACGACGGTATACATTACCAATCCAAATCATCCAGTTTTACCGCTTTATCAATGGGTTCATTCCTGGCTTCCTGTATGCTTTGAACCGTGCCGTCTATTGATCTTAGATAGTCATCGTCACTGACGTATTTGGATTGTTCCAAAATTTTAATTTCATTTGCTGAAAAATGTTCCAATAACCAAAGAAATTTATCGTTGATGCTGTCATCAATTTTTAACGTTACGGTTTTCATTTGAGAATCCTCAATAAATCGTTTGTCATTGCTTATTTTATGTCGAATTATCCATGGCTGTGATTATTCTGGATTGTGCGCGTAAACCACCGGCAACAACTTTAGGGGGCAATATGATTCATCGGATCCATCTTTTTATGCAAAACGCGAATGATCGTAATCCCATGCGCTTGCTTGGTATAGAAGAGATTATGGCTCCCATAAGGAAAACTGATTAAACCTTCTATAAGCGCATCGCGCCGCATTCCCAAATCGGAATTTTCGGCCAGATTTTGCACTAAATTTCCCAAACCGTTTAAATAGTCCTCCGCCTGCCGCGAGCCCCAATGCTCCACGGTATAATCGACTATGGCTTCAAGATCGCGTTCGGCTTGTGCAGTAAACTCATAGTGGGGCATTGATAACCCGATTCTTCAAGCGTTCGATGACGGTATTGCCGTCTGCAACCCGACCCGCCTGGAGATCGTCCATGCCTTTTTGCAGTTCTATCTTCAGCAAGGATTCTTGCTGATTTGTCAGTATTTGATAGTCAACGGCGGACATAACAACCGCCACGATTTTCCCGTTTTTGTTAATGGCGATGGGTTCCTTTTGTGCTTTTAACAAGACATCGCCGAATTCGCGCTTGGCGTCGGTTGCGTTCAGGATTTCCATAGGTTCCCCAATACTCAGTTAATTAAAATGATCAATGTAATTAGTTTGAGCATTTTTGTCTATTGAAGAAACTGCGAGTCCTGATTTGTCATGCCTCAAGCAAGCGTCACTGCACTATAACATTGAAAGCCAAGCTCCGGCGCTTTACAGTCCCAGCGTTCCAGGATGTACTGGTCTGGTTCGGAATATCGGATCAGGTTCACTGAATTGGGACTTTCACGACGTACGCGCATGGAAACCGCCGTGCCTGCCTGTACGGCCCACAACCGGTTAGGCAAATGCGCGTAGCATTCATGCAGAGGCAGCGCATAAGGCACATGGATATGGCCGCCCATGATAATATCGGCGCCGGCCGCTGCCCAGCTATGCACGGCGGCGTCCCGGCCATGCAGAAGATTAGTCCGGTCCGCCTCAGTAATCACCGCGACCGGCTGATGCACGACGACGACCCGTAATTGCTCTAGGGCTGCGGTTCGGAGCAGGCCGGCTACGCGTTGGACTTGGGCCAATGACACCTCGCCATCCTTATGACGGTAAGCGCGCGTGGTATTGACGCAAACGATCAGCCAGCGCGGCGAGCTGAATACCGGCTCCAGATCGTCGCCGAATGCGCGGCTGTAGTTTCCGAACGGCGCCAACAGACGGGCCGCAAGATTAAACAACGGAATGTCATGGTTGCCGGGGATCGCCAGTATCGGAACGTTGCCCAGCCGCTTAAAGAATGCGCTCGCCGTGTCGAACTGCTTGCGTGTGGCGCGTTGGGTAATGTCGCCTGAAACCACGATGACTTCGGGCGCTTGCCGATGAACCAAGCTCACCAAGGCTTCAACGACCGCAGGCCGCTCGGTGCCGAAGTGGGTATCGGAAATCTGCATCAGCAGCGTCATAGGCTGTCGGGGTCCGGCGGATTTTCGCCCGGCGCGACTTCGGGCTTGAGCAGCAATAATTTTTCCGGCGCCAAACGGAAACACAACGGAGGTTTTAGCAAGGTCACTTCGCCATCCATCGCCACTTTAATGCGCTTTCTGCGCGGAATTATCCCCGGCGCAAAATGTACGGTGATTTGCCGGAACGCGAAACTGACGATATGTTCGGCGTCGGCCAATTGCCCAAGCGCTCCGTGCAGCATCAATTGCAGCAAGGCTATCGTGGTGACGGGCTTAAGCACGGTGGCCACAAGTAGTCCTTGCTCCACGGCTTTGGCTTCGGGAAGCCCGATGCGTTCGAGTTGCAGACGGTTATTGCTGACGAAAATCATCAGTGTGCGCAAATCGTATGCCTGATCTTCATATTCGACATGAATACGTAACGGCCGGTGTTCGCGCAGCAAGGTCATAATAGCGGCAAGCAAAGCGACAGGGCGGCTGCGCCCGTAGGATTGCTTATAAGCTTCGCGATCTTCGAGCAGCTTTGGGTAAATTCCAAGACTCGCATTGACCAGGAATACCCGATCATTCACGAGTCCGATAGGCACGGGATGAGCGCGTGAATTCAGCAAGACTTGCACGGCTTTTGCCGTATCGGACGGGATGCCATGGGTGCGGCTGAAATAGTTGAAGGTGCCTTGCGGCAATACCCCGAACGGGCAACCGCTGCCTAGCGCTGCCTGGGCCACGGCATTGATGGTGCCGTCGCCGCCGGCCGCGACCACCACGCCATGCTGCGCTTGGGCCTCAGCCACGGCTTTCGCTGAAATATCCGGTAGCTCGGACGGATCTTCGACCAGCATCAGATGATGTTCGCGTCCGGCATCAATCAGAGACGTTTCGACGGTGTTGCGCGTTGCGTCGGCATCGTCATGGCCGGAGCCGGCGTTGAAGACAATGAAAAAGGGGGCTAATGGATCTATCGTTACTTCCGGCATAGGGCTTCATTCGCTTAAGCATTGAGCAATAAGGGATATTCTTAGCAGTTGTTGCCGAAGAATGTAATTCGATAAATTACATAGTTGATGCTGGGTAACGATAAAGGTGTCGCTTGCCTTTACAGTAAAGCAAGCAAAGCTTGCACTCCTCGCACTACCTTAATTTAATGGCTAAGACTCGGCGTATGGGATAGCCCTTTCCCGCTCTCATCCAACGCTTATACCTAAAGGGCATAAGTTTCGTTTGAGCAGACAAGCTGCCCAACTCAGCTTTAACAGAGGCCGGGTAACCGCCTTAAATTTAAGGGATGCGTAAATGTTGGCCTGGATATATACGGTCCGGGTTGCTTAATACATCCCGATTCGCATTAAAAATACGCTGCCATTCATTGCTATCGTTGTAGAAGTGTTTGGCAATTTTGGAAAGCGTATCGCCACTGGATACGGTGTAGGTTTGGGCGGATGCAGTGGTCGAGCCGGTTTCTGTTTCAGCAACAGCGGCGTTTATTGTTGGTTGTTCGGGAGTGGGCAATTGCTCCTCATCTTCTTTATTGCCGAAATAAGAAGCGGCCGCTTTCCCTACAACCGCAGCGCCTGCTGCACCCAGAAGCACTTTGCCCCATGTTGCGAGATTGCTTGACTCGGGGGCTTTTCCTTCCGGCGTCAGTTTGTCGACCATAGCGGGTAAAATTTTCGATAGGACGGATGCTCCCTGAGACTCAGGAATGTCTGCCTGACGAGCAAGATCGGTAATCTGGTCTTTGCCCAGAACATTGGTCAGTTGATCGGGCTGTATGCTTTTGTTTTCTCCAGTTCCAACCCAGGATGAGGCAACATCCCCCATTCCCGATTGTTGAAATTTTTTAACCAACCCGTCTACGCCACCCATTTTCTCCAGCATTCCCAACGCGCCATTGACTAAATTGTGGGTCTTGTTTTCAACTTGTTCTGAAGCATTATCGGCTCCGATGGCAGATTTAACAATTTCTGTAAAAAGGCTCATAAGGTTTCTCCTCGTGAAATTTACATAAGATAAATCGCAGCAATATAGTTAGGGCTTTAGTAAGTTTTCTGAATTTAGCTGTTTAGCTCAACAGCTCTTGAGGGATATTACCGCCGTTCTGTGCGAGTTTTTGCAATACGGTTTTATGCAGCCAGGTATTCATTTGGGCTGAATCGGCCATTGCTTGAGGGGGGCAACCCAATTCTGTCGCCAGCTCTTTTCGTGCAGTTACGCTACTATCAAGTCCTAATAATTTTAACAAGTCGACAATCGAAACTTTCCAGTTCAGTTTTTCAGTATGGGAAGCCGCTAATCCTTCCAATTTGCTAACGACATCGACCTCAGAAATTCCGCCTGGTGTTGTAGGAGCCGGCGTAGGTTGTTGACTTGCAGCAGGTGCTTTCGCAGCGTCAGCACTACGAATGCCTAGTTTTTCAAGAATAGAATTAAACAGACTCATGGCTGATCCTCTTGAAGTTTGGTTACACTTGACCGCTGAGGGCAAGTGAAATTTGAATTCAGGGCGCTGAAAATATTGAATTTTCAGCCCTTATGAATGGTCAGAATTCAACCGGTAAGGACGGTCAATTTTTTCACCGGCGTTAACCGCTTCGGTTCGGCATGATGCTCCAGATACTGTTTGGGCTGTAAAGCTTTATAGAGTATCCGGTCAAGAATTGTTAATGCCTAAATTAACAATATATAAGATCGAACTTGATACACAATATGTGTGAATACTTAAATATTGCCAACTATAAGTCCAAGGGTGCGCATTTGAGGATTTTAGAGTTTAGCGGCATCGTAAAGGGAGCCCAATTATCGTGACAGACAGCAGACTTAGGTTGTGCTGCCAGAAGATCTGAAAAGCCGGTCCGGCTATTCTTTTAGCCCCCACTCGTCCTTAATCCGCAGAAGTTCCGGCAGGATCTTTTCAAAAAGCTCCGCCAGCCGCGGCTCAAAATGATTACCCGATCCTCGTCTGATCTCATCAATGGCCTCAGTCATGGTCCAGGGTTCTTTGTAAGGGCGCTTCATCGTCAAGGCGTCGAACACATCGGCCAAGGCAACGATCCTTGCCGACTCGGGAATAGCGTCTCCGGAAAGTCCTGAAGGATAGCCACTGCCATCCCATTTTTCATGATGGTAAAGAGCAATCTCGGCAGCCATGCGAAAGAGTGGCGTATCGCTTAGACTTACGATCGCGCAGCCAATTTCCGGGTGAGTCTTCATTATCTCCCACTCTTCCGGTGTTAATTTTCGAGGTGCTTTCAGGATATGATCCGGGATGCCGATTTTGCCGGTGTCATGCATCGGTGCGCTGAGTTCAAGATATTCCGCCATCGACTTTGTCCATCCGGCAGCTTCTGCCAACGCGCGGGCGTAGGCCGCCATTCGCCAAATATGTACACCTGTATCGGTATCGTTGTAGTGCCCGGCCTCGCCCAACATGGAGATGGCTCCCCGTTGGCTGGCTTCCAATTCCTGGGCGCGCACTAAGGAGAGGTGGGTTTGTACCCGCCGCAGCACGATAGGAGCGGAAACGGGTTTTTGAATGTAGTCGACCGCTCCGGCATCGAATCCCCTGATTTCGCTCTCTTCCTCGCTCATTGCGGTGACAAAAATTACCGGGATGTCTTTTGTCGCCGGATCGGCTTTTAGCCGCGTGCAAACCTCATAGCCGTCCATTGACGGCATCATGATGTCGAGCAGGATCAGGTTCGGCTGGTGCTTGCCGGCGGCTTCCAGGGCTTTTTCGCCGCTGTTGGCGAAGATGACTTGGTAGTGGTCTTTCAAGATTTGCCGCAGCACTTGCAGGTTGTTGGGTTCGTCATCGACCGCGAGAATTTTCTTCATAGTGTTACGCCTAGTTTTTTAGCTAATGCGAGAGTTTTGGTTTGTGCTTCATCGAAATCGAAAGCGTCCACCGATTTGCTGATCGGGGCAAGATCTGAAGCGGACAGATAGTCGGCCAATAGGGCGAGAATCGGTTCGACCGCATCGGGATTCAATTCTTCCATTGCCGAGGATAATTGTCCAAGAAGCCGGCCGATTGCTTCGGAGTCGAATGTCTTGGCCTTGATTAAATCCGGGCTTACAGGCAGGCGAAGTTTGCCGATAGCGGCGGCCGCTTCATTCAGCGAATCGTTGAGATTTCGTGACAGCGATAAAGCCTTATCCAGCAAACCTGCTTTAAGGGCTATATCGATCTCGGTCGCGAGGTCGGTGGTTTTCTGCAAAGCCAAGTTACCTGCCACGCCCTTTAAGGTATGAGCCAGTGTGCGGGCGGGTTCGAGGTGTTCGGGATCGTCGCTTAGCAGGCGCTCTATTTCCGCCGCGTCGTTTGAGTGCTCACGGACAAACGACAACAATGCCTTGGCATAGATCAAAGCATCTCTCCAGGTGCTTAGCGCTTTTTGATAGTCCGCAACCGGGCTCAACACAGAAAAATCAATATCGGCCGTGTTTCCGATCTCGATTTTATGGTGCGTATTAGGCTTGCCTGCTCCTGCGGGAATAATATGCTCCATCGCGGAAAACAGGGCATCGAAATCTACCGGTTTGGCCTGAACACCGTCCATGTCTGCTTGGTAACAGTTCCGATGATCCTCACTGGTAATGCTGGCGGTGAGTGCCAGGATGGGGATACGCTTGCCGGTGTCTTTTTCCAGCGCCCGAATCTTGCGCGTCGCCTCGCAACCGTCGAGATTAGGCATCATCACATCCATCAGGATCACATCGTGTCCGCCGCGCTGGAAGGCGGCCAGCGCTTCCCAGCCATCCTTCACCCACTCGACATCGTGGCCTTGCTGTCTAAGGCGCAGCATGGTCAGTGTCGCATTGGTTTCGATATCTTCCGCCAACAAGACCCGGAACAGCCGCGGCGAAATATAGCCTTCGGCAACGCTTTCCGAATCCTCGTATAGACAATCGCCGCCATCCGGTTTTGCCGGCAGACGCGTGGTGAAGTGGAAAGTGGAACCCGCTCCCAATGCGCTTTCTACCCAAATGTTCCCGCCCATCAATTCGACAATCTGCTTGCAAATCGACGTACCCAAGCCGGTGCCGCCGAAACGGCGCGTGGTGCTCGCATCCGCCTGGGAAAACGGCTCGAAGATTTTTGCGAGTTGTTCCGCTGTCATGCCGATACCGGTGTCGGACACAGAGACATGAATCATGTCCGCCCGGTTCTCCATATCAACTAAAAGGGTGATGCGTCCTTTTTCGGTGAACTTGATCGCATTGCCGACGAGATTCAACACGACCTGCCGTAGCCGCGTCGGATCGCCTTGTACTCGCAACGGGACATCGGCGGCGCATACGAAATCGATCTCCAAGCCTTTTTCCTCCGCTTGTCGGCGCACGGTGCGAAGAGTGTCTGTCATCATATTCGGGAGATGGAAACAGACGCTTTCAAGGGCAAACTTGCCGCTTTCCAGTTTGGAAACGTCGAGAATATTGTTAATGATCCCCAGCAACGCCTTGGCGGCATTGTGGATGGTATGAATATGTTGGACGGTTTGCGTTGATAGCGCCCGGTCCTGGAGCGCCACCTCTGCGAAGCCGATAATCGCATTCATCGGCGTGCGGATCTCATGGCTCATGTTGGCGAGAAAATTACTTTTCGCCTGATTGGCGACTTCGGCCTGTTCCTTGGCCCGTCTAAGCTCCTGCTTGGCTTTCTTCGATTCGGTGATGTCCCGGATCATGCCGATGAACATGCGGCGATCCTGGACATGCATCTCGCTGATGGTCAGTTCAACGGGTATTATCTTGCCATCGCCGCGGCGAGCGCTAAGCTCGCGCACGCCTCGATCGACGGCGCGTTTTTCCCCGGTGCTCAGGTATTTTTGGAGATATAGATCGTGACTGCGCGCATCCTCTCCGGTCATTAATTGGCTGATGTTCCGGCCTTCCACTTGGGCGGCCGTAGTTCCGAAGATTTTTTCCGCGGCCGGATTGAAGGTCGTGATGATACCGCTATCGTCGATGATGATGACGCCTTCGGCAGCATTGGTAATCACGCCAACGGCCTTGCTGACGGCGGCTTCCAGGTCGGTAGAGAGCATCGTTAATTCATTATTGGTCTTATAAAGCTGGCGAGTTTTCTCCTCGGCCAGATTTTCGGCCTGCTTGCGGGCGGCCTTTTCCCTTTCCAAGCGGCGCCTAAGCCGCTCGATTTCCTGTTGCAATTGTTCCATGATTTCTAGCCCTGCTTGACAAGGGTAAATTTCATAGCCGTGCCTTTGCCGAATGAGAGGTCTTCTACTGAGAGTTCGATTTCTTCAGCGAAATGTTCGATGCATCCTTTGACCAGACCCAAGGCTAAGGCCGCAAATGGGCGGCTAGAGCGATAGGTCATTATGAGTGTGCCGGGGATCGAACGGTCGTATTCGAAAGAGGGTAGCTCGGCATCGGGATAAAGCTTGAGCACCTCGACATGGATATAATTTTCTACGTTGGCGAGAAAATCCAGGGAAGAACTTATCCCGAAAAAGAAGCCCGGATAACCCGCTAAAAATTGTCCGAAGAGCTGGTGTCCGAATGCCTCTACAAGCTGGGGGATGGGTAATTTGGAATGTTCGCTGAGCAGGGTGACCAGGGCGAGGAGTTCTTGATGATCGTAAGTGCCGATGGCTGTGTAGATGCCGCCGGAGGGAAGGGCTGCATCGTCAATGATTTTGTCCACCATCTCATCGCCGAACTTGGCCTCGACCATTTCCAAAAACTCAGTAAAGACTATACCCTTCATAAATATATTTCTCTGATAATAGATTATTCGGAATTACCGATTGATTTTCAAATACAGCTAGTTAGCTAGGGGTTCGGCATTGCCTGTTATCTGGACATAGGCCCGAATGGAAGTAGTTACTGTCTTACAATCATACCAAGCGGCAATAGCGTAGTCACGCGTTTGTACGCAGGACCACAACCTGGCATTGGCTTTGATGAGTTTCACAAGAGTTCGCCTATAAAATCAATCAATTTGCTTAATGCATCAACGCTTGCAAAATGTCTTGCTCACTAAGATTGGAAGGGTGTAACGTTCTAAAAGTGTAATTAGAATTCTAGTCTTTCCGGGTTTTACTATTTGTTCGGAAGATTGGCCGTCTGACTTTGATGAGTTCTTTTTTATAGGATAAATCGTTATGAGCACCGCTAAATTCGACACGATTGGACAATACCTCCTCAAACGTCTTTATGAGGCAGGAGTTAAGCATATTTTTGGGGTTCCGGGCGACTATGTGCTTGGGTTTTACGACCTGATGGTCAAAAGCCCGGTCCAGCATATCGGCACCACGCGGGAAGATACCGCCGCCTTTGCCGCCGACGGTTATGCGCGTTGCCTGGGCATGGGGGGCTTGGCAGTGACTTACGGCGTCGGGGCGCTCAATACGGTCAATGCCGTGGCCGGCGCTTATGCGGAATCCTCGCCTGTGGTTGTTATCAGCGGAGGCCCAGGGGTACGCGAACAACGCGACGATCCGCTGATTCATCACCGCTTTGGCCCGTTCACGTTCCAACGCGAAATTTTCGAGCGCATTACCTGCGCATCCGTGGTGTTGAATGATCCGGTGATCGCTTTTCGCCAGATCGATCATGCCATTGCGTCCGCTCGCCAGTTTTGTAAACCGGTGTACATAGAAATTCCCCGTGACATGGTCATGGTTGAAGGCTACCCGATGCCGGAGGTGGCGATGGAAGAGTTTGCCAGCGATCAGACCGCGTTATCCGAAGCCGTCGCCGAAACAACCGAACTGATGGCTAAGTCGGTTTCGCCGATGATCATCGCCGGCGTCGAGTTGCATCGGCGCCGACTCCAAGAGACGTTGGTCGAATTTGTAGAAAAGACCAAGTTGCCGGTCGTCGCCACGCTAACCGGCAAGTCTGTCATTGCCGAGCGGCATCCGGCTTATCATGGTATCTATCAAGGCGCGATGAGTTCGGAGAATGCGCGTTATACGGTAGAGCAATCCGATTTACTGCTGATGCTGGGGGTGACGTTGAATGACATCGATACCGGCATCTATACGGCAAAGCTCGATCCCCATTCGATGATTCGCGCCTCGATGAATGAGGTCGTGATCAGCGCCCACCGTTATCCCTGCGTCTCGTTGGCCGATTTTTTAGCAGCATTGATGAGCTCGGTTAAAACCAGCAGCGAAGCCTATCCATCGAAGCCTGTTGCATTGGAATCCGTCGCGTTTCCTGAAATGAACCGGCCAATCACAATAACCCGTTTGGTCGAGCGAATTAACCAAGCGCTCAGCGATGAGATGATTGTGGTTTGCGACGTCGGCGATTGTCTTTTTGCGGCCATCGATTTGCAGGTGCATGAACAGAGTGAGTTCCTGGCTTCCAGTTTCTATGCCACGATGGGGTTTGCCGTGCCGGCAGCGCTCGGCGCGCAAATTGCCCGTCCCGATCATCGTGCATTGGTTCTGGTCGGCGACGGCGCTTTTCAAATGACCGGTACGGAGCTGTCAACACATGCTCACTTTGGCCTGAACCCGATTGTGGTGGTTTTTAACAACGAGGGTTACAGCACCGAACGGGGCATCCTTGAAGGGCCTTTCAATGATATTAGCAGTTGGCGTTTCGACCGGTTGGGCGAAGTCTTTGGCCCGTTAACCGGCTACGATGTCACTACGGAAGAAGCGTTTGAAACGGCGCTTATTAATGCGTTGAACAACCAAACCATGCCGAGCATTATTAACGTCCATCTTTCGGCCGATGATGCTTCTTCGTCGATGAAACGCCTTGCCGAACATTTGAAAACCAGGGTAAAAGGCGGAAGTTGAGCGGCACGGTACCGAGAATTCCGGCTACCGTTATTTCATAACTTTTCTTGAATTTGATGCAAATTCATGGAGTTTTCGATGACGACAACTAACGTTTCATTAAAGAGCTTTCCCGGTTATCGCACAAAGCAAAGCCTGGCCGGATTGATGGGGCTTTTAAGTCTATTGTTCCTGCTGAGCGGTTGTCAGGCCGTCTCAACTCCCGAACACGTCACTACGGAATTTTGGCAAGCGATGGCCGATGGCGATATTGACGATGCCAGAAAATACGTCACTCGGGATACTCAATATCTGGTGAATAAACAGCAAAATCTGGAAGATGCGACAGTAAAGACCGAGTCGGCTTTAATCAACGGCTCCAACGCAACTGTAGCTACGTCGATGACGATAGAAAAAGCCGGGAACAATAATATCTTGGCTTTTGACACTGTTTTATTAAAAGAAAACGATCAATGGAAAGTCGATTATCAGCAAACGCTGAATAACCTTTCAATCCTGCCTTTGGGGGATATTTTTAAAAGTTTACGCGCGTTAGGCGACACCTTTAATAAGGAGTTGAAGCAGCAAATTCCTTTGTTTGAGCAACAAATCAAATCTTTCAGCCAGGAGTTAATACGGCAATTGGACGAATTTCGCCGCCAGATGGAAAAGGCCGCCCCACCTGAAAAACAGAAGCCTTATTCCGGTACCTTATAGTCATCTCCGAACTCTATAAATATTTCCAAGCGGGACGGGGTTTGTAAGCCATACGCGCCAACTTAAGACAAGATGAGTAACAAATAGAATGTTAATCAAGTAGGGCGCGCCGTGCGCGCCAAAGAGATAGCAACAATTTTAAACATCGGAAAAGGAGTGCACGGCTCGCCCTACAGTGCAGTTATATAACCGAAAAAACATTATTTTTAGGCAGTGACGCAACGAGGGCAAATGGATATGTTGTAGTGGTCAAGTTTTTTCGGACAGCAAAATAGGTTGTTCATCTGCCATTTTC
>CAZJOY010000105.1:0-4934 GCA_964547705.1 uncultured Methylobacter sp.
GCAGAGACGCCGACCGACAGCCCATTGCGGGGCCGTCCCGACTTATTGCGCAGTTTGGTGACGTATTGGCAGCATCATCCCGGCTTATCCTACTTGTTTTCCGGCATGTTTATCGGCCCGACCAGCCAAGCGCCGCGAGTCGACGAAGGCCGCGACGAAAGGCTGTATGAACTGGAAATCGCGTTCCAGCAAATGCCGGCAGGCGAAGTACCCTCCCCTTGGCTGGTGGATCGCTTGCTGCGGCATTTGCTGACCGACATTACCGGCAACACCCATCGCTCCGAGTTTTGCATCGATAAACTGTATTCGCCGGACAGTTCGACCGGACGCTTGGGCATTTTGGAGCTGCGCGCGTTTGAGATGCAGCCGCATGCGCAAATGTCGTTGGTGCAAACCTTACTATTGCGTTCATTAATTGCGTGGTTTTGGCGGGAACCTTACAAGCACGATTTAGTCCGCTGGGGTACGGAATTGCATGATCGCTTTATGCTGCCGCATTATGTCCGTGAGGATATGCGGCAAGTGATTAAAGATTTGCAACGAGCCGGCTACGGCTTTGAACTGGAATGGCTGGAACCGTTTTTCGAATTCCGCTTTCCGCGTTACGGCAACACCCAGATAGACGGCATTGACCTGGAAATGCGTTTTGCGATTGAGCCTTGGCACGTGCTCGGTGAAGAAGTCGGCAGCACCGGCACCGCGCGCTATGTCGATTCGTCGGTAGAGCGCGTCCAGGTCAAAGTGACCGGCCTTACCGAAGGCCGCTATGTGTTGACCTGTAACGGCAGGCGCTTGCCTTTGCGTAACACCGGCCGTAAAGGCGAATATGTGGCCGGCGTACGTTATCGCGCCTGGCAGCCGCCGTCCGCATTGCATCCGACTATCAGCCCGCATGTACCGTTGGTGATCGACGTCATCGATACCTGGAACGGGCATTCGATAGGCGGTTGCACTTATCACGTCGCCCACCCCGGTGGCCGCAGTTACGACGTGTTTCCGGTCAACAGCTATGAAGCCGAGGCGCGGCGCGTCACCCGCTTTTGGGATTTTGGTCATACGCCCGGCATTATTGCGCGCCCACCAATGATAATGCCCACTATTGCTGTATCCGGGCAACAAGAATTAGCCAAATTCAGCGTCAATGAAACTGTGCCAAGACCGATGGCTCCGCCTATTGAAGAGCTAAATCATGAATATCCGTTTACAATGGACCTGCGGCACCGAGGCGGATGATGCCGAAGTACGCAGATTTTTATAAAATATGAGCTTCGTAGGGTGGGTTGTACATACCCTACGAGACTGGTTTCCAAACTCCGGCTTGGAAACCGGCAGATAAACATGAGCGACAACATCAAGTGCTGATCATGCCATCAGCCGCGTAGGATTACACGGCTAAATAAAATTAAGTGATGGTCGAGCCATCAGCTTTGGAGATTAATTCAAATGACCGATAAATTAAAACAACTACCCCCGGCCATATTGACGCTGGATAACAAAAATTACGAATTGCCCACATTGATAGGTGTTGAGGGTGAAAAAGCCATCGACATTTCCAAATTGCGCAGTCAAAGTAATTACGTAACCTTGGACGAAGGCTATGGCAATACCGCCAGTTGTGAAAGCTCCATTACCTATATTGATGGCGAGAAAGGCATTCTTCGTTATCGCGGTTATCCGATTGAAGAATTGGCCGAAAATTCGCGTTTTGTTGAAGTCGCCTATTTACTGCTGAACGGCGAGCTACCCAACAGTCAGCAATTATTGGATTTTTCAACCAAGCTTAATGAGTCTTCGATTATTCCCGAAGACATGCATCATTTTTTTAACGGCTTTCCGCGCGGCTCGCACCCGATGGGTATTTTGGCGACCATGGTCGCGTCGTTATCGACGTTCTACCCGATTCCCGACCGGCTTGATGCGGCGACAGAACAACAGATCGTTATCAATTTAATCTCCCAGGTCCGCACTATCGCGGCTTTTTCTTATAAAAAGTCGATCGGCGAACCGCTGGCTTATCCGTCTTATAAACTTAAATACGTGCGCAACTTCCTGAACATGATGTTTTCATCGCCGGTGCGCGATTATCAACTGGATGAAGATATTGTCAGGGCCATCGATATGTTCCTGATCCTGCATGCCGATCATGAGCAAAATTGCAGCACCTCTTCGGTGCGCACCGCGGGCTCCAGTATGGCGAACGTGTATGCAGTAGCTTCGGCGGGCATTTCTGCGCTTTGGGGGCCGCGCCATGGCGGAGCCAATCAGCAGGTGATACAGATGCTTGAACAAATACATGCGAGCGGCGGCGACGGTACTGAATTTATTAATCAGGCCAAAGACAAAAACTCGCCCAGCCGACTGATGGGGTTCGGCCATCGCGTTTATAAGAATTTCGATCCGCGCGCAACGGTATTGAAAAAACAATGCGACAAATTATTCGATAAAGCCGGAGTCAGCGACCCTCTGTTCGATATTGCCCGGAAACTGGAAGAAATTGCGTTAAAAGACGATTATTTCATCTCCCGGAAACTGTACCCGAATGTCGATTTCTATTCCGGCTTGATTCTCCGTGCCGCAGGCATACCAACCAATATGTACACGGTATTATTCGCTATCGGCCGTATGCCCGGCTGGCTGGCGCACTGGCGCGAAATGCTGCACGGCGATCAAGTGATTATTACCCGTCCTCGCCAAATCTATGTCGGTGAGCCATTGCGTCATTTCCAGACTATTGATCAACGGCCTTAGAACAAACATGGTCCACGAAAAGCACGAAAAACACGAAAAGTCCCCGCACGATTGTTTTTTCGTGTTTTTCGTGACGTTCGTGGACAAGTTTTTTGATGTTAGAAATACCTTAAAGAGTCACAAGGCCACAACGTGAACCCGTCAACCGGCGATATTGGTGCGCAGTTTTATGCCACCAAACTTGGCGTTTACGATGAAATGGTTGCCAAAGAACGTAAAGTGCTGCCTTACTGGGAGCGCTTCATGGACTCGATTGCAACGCTGGGCAGCGGCCAGCTGGAACTGCGCCGCCGCGAAGCTCAGCGCCTGTTGCGGGAAAACGGTGTAACTTACAATGTTTACGGCGATGCGCAAAAACTGACCCGGCCGTGGCGGCTTGACCCTATTCCGTTACTGATCAGCAGTGAAGATTGGTTGCTTATCGAAGCCGGTCTTAAACAACGCGCTGAACTACTCAATCTGGTTTTAAAGGATATTTACGGCAAACAACAGCTGCTGAAAAAAGGCCTGTTGCCCAGCGAACTGGTATTGGCTCATGACGGTTTTTTGCATCCTTGCGTCGGCGCCCTGCCCGACCTGCAACGCGAGCTGATTGTTTATTCGGCCAACCTTGCCCGTGGTCATAATGGCCGGATGCTGGTATTGGACGATCGTACCCAGGCGCCTTCCGGTGCCGGATATGCGCTGGAAAACCGTACCGTGATGACACGAGTGCTGCCGGACATTTTTCGGGAAACCCAAGTCAACCGGCTTTCCGGCTTTTTTAGAGCCTTGCGCAAGGGACTGGCCGATATTGCGCCGCATAATAAAGAAGACCCGCGGATTGTGATACTGACGCCCGGCTCTCTGAACGAAACCTATTTTGAACACGCTTATTTATCGTCTTATCTTGGCTTTTCGCTGGTACAAGGCGACGACCTGACCGTACGCGATGGCCGCGTCTGGCTTAAATCGCTGGATGGCCTGCAACCGGTCGACGTGATTTTGCGTCGCGTGGACGATTCTTTCTGCGATCCGCTGGAATTGCGTAGCGCTTCCCGGCTCGGCGTCGCCGGATTGCTTGAGGCCGTGCGCCGGAACAATGTCGCGATTGCCAATCCTTTGGGCAGTAGTGTGCTGGAAAATCCGGGATTATTGCCGTTTTTACCGAGGCTCTCGCGTTACTTTTTAAACCAGGAATTGATGCTGCCTTCAATTGCCACGTGGTGGTGCGGTCAGCGCCGTGAACGGGATTTTGTATTACAAAATCTTGATCGGCTGGTTATCAAACCGATCAATCGTAGTTCAGGAAACACCGTCCTTTTCGGCGCTCTGTTAAGCGCCAAGGAAAAAGACCATTTACGTGCGGCGATTATCGCCAAACCGCATTGTTACGTCGGCCAGGAGCATGTCAGTTTTTCTACGGTGCCTTCATTTGTCGACCATCATATTGAGCCGAGATTTTCGGTATTACGCAGCTTTGTCGTTGCCGGCGGCGATGATTATCAAGTGATGCCCGGCGGTCTTACCCGGATTGCCCGTCAGCAAGACGATTTCATTGTCTCGAATCAGGCGGGCGGAATCAGTAAAGACACCTGGGTATTGACCGATGAACCGGACAAACACGCCAGCTTATGGCTTCAATCCGGCCAGGATGTGGTCTTGTCTGCGGACACCGAACCTTTAACCAGCCGTGCCGCCAATAACCTGTTCTGGGTTGGACGATACTTGGAGCGCATCAAAGCGGCTACCCGCTTGATGCGCATGATATTACTCAAATTAGCCCAAGTCCCGGAGCTTAACGACCCGCTCGATAGTCAATGCCTGAATGTCTTGTTGAGCGCGCTGACGCAGGTCACCGGTACCTATCCGGGCTTTGTTGCCAGTGATGCGTCGATATTAAAAGAGCCTCAAAATGAATTACTGGCACTGGCTAAAAACGTCCAGCGCTCCGGCACGCTGGCGGCCAACATTCAAGCGTTCGCCCAAACCGCGTTCAGTATTCGCGATGTCTGGTCTCAGGATACCTGGCGTTGCGTCGACAATATTCAACGGCGCTGGCAACAACGGGTCGTGAATAATCATTGCGATCTGGAGCAACTGCAAAAAGGCCTGGATGATTTAATCACCGGTTTTGTCGCATTTATCGGCCTGACCACTTAAAGCATGACCCGCAAAGCAGGCTGGCTGATGCTCGATAGCGGCCC
>CAZJOY010000105.1:4944-13673 GCA_964547705.1 uncultured Methylobacter sp.
GTCGTTACTGCGCGCCACGGTGGTGCAGGGCCATGAACCGGCCTTGCAAAATCAGTTGCTGGAAGCGGTGCTGATGTCTACCGACAGTTTGTGCATTTACCGGCGCCGCTACCTCTCATTTATCAAGCTGCCGATGGTGCTGGAATTATTGCTGATGCATGAAACGCATCCACGTTCACTGGCCTGTCAGTTACATCAATTATCCGGCCATATCAGCGCGCTGCCAAGAGAACGCGGCAACAGGCAGCTGAGTGAAGAAGAACGTTTAATCCTCAAAACTTACACTGATTTGCGTTTGGTTAAAATATCCGAGCTGCTCAAAGTTGATGACGATGCCGGCGTTTACACGGAGCTGGAAAGCATTTTGTCGGCGATGACGGAACAGTTATGGCAGCTTTATGAAGTGCTCGCGCAAGCCTATTTCAGCCATTCCGAAATGCCGCAACTGATCACGCCGACGCAACCGGAGGATGACTTGTGAAATATCGCATTACTCACAGCACCCTCTACCAATACAATCAATTGGTCGGTCTGTGCCAGAACGAAGCAAGATTGCAACCGCGTGATTTCTGGCGCCAACAATGTCAAAGCAATCGTTTTGAGATCAGCCCCGAACCTAGCGACTTTAGCGAACGCCAGGATTTTTTCGGCAATCGCGTCGCTTATTTCGCGATACAGCAGGCGCATCAACGCTTGATGGTCACCGCAATCAGTGAAATCACCGTATTTCCGAAACAAAACCGTGACGATTTGGCTAATTTAATAACCTGGGAGCAAGTACGCGACCAGTTGCAAGAAAGCCCTGCCCAAGTACAAACGCAGACGCAAAGCCAACAGCAACAGCAACAGCAACAGCAACAAAGTTTCTGTGATGAACTTCTGGACGCCAAGCTGTTCCTGCTCGACTCAGCGATGGTGACTACCAATGCTGAACTGGCTAATTACGCACAAAGCTCATTTTTGCCCAATCGGCCGCTGGTGCAAGTCGTGACGGATTTAATGCAGCGAATCCATAGCGATTTTACTTACGACCCGAGCAGCACCACGATTGCGACGCCGTTATCCGACGTACTGCAATTTCGTCGCGGCGTGTGCCAGGATTTTGCCCACCTGGCGATTGGCTGCTTGCGTTCGTTTGGTATTGCGGCGCGTTACGTCAGCGGCTATGTCGAAACCCAGCCCATGCCGGGCAAGCAACGCCTGGTCGGCGCGGACGCTTCGCACGCCTGGTTTGCGGTGTATGTACCGGGTTCCGGTTGGCTGGAGTTTGATCCGACCAATAATACCGTGCCGTTTGACCAACATATCACCTTAGCTTGGGGCCGGGACTATACCGATGTCACGCCGTTAAAAGGCATTGCTTTTGGCGGCGGCCAACATACCTTGTCAGTGTCTGTGGATGTTCTTAGATTGGAATAGCCGATGCCCCTCCTCCGTTAGGATTTGGTTAAAATAACTTCCCGAAATCACTGTTTCAGGTCGTCAAGCCGTTCGTGCTGAGCCTGTCGAAGCATGATCGGCTTGACGCGGTGGAACGAAATTTTCCCGTCCGTCCTTCGACAAGCTCAGGGCGAACGGAAAAATTTCATCCAATCTATATCCGGAAGTTATTATGGGGCATATCCTTAGTGTTGCTGCAATGCCAGACAATGAAGCTTTATACCGTCGCAAATCGTGTGTAACGGTAAATGGCTTAAGCTTTTGATAGCGAACGGATTTTGCAGCTCAATACCAATTCTGTCCAAAGACAACAATGGATAAGCGACCAGCAAGAAGATAAACACCGCACTGAAGCCCAAGTTTTCTATTAAAGAAAATGGCAGCAGTAATAAAAACGTCAAAATGAAGCGCCTGACTTTGATCGCATAAACCAACGGCATTGGCGTTTTTAAGATTCTCTCGCAGCCACCCAGGTAATCAACCAGTAGAATCCGCTGTCCCTCCAGCTCCTTAAAAACGAAGCCGTCGATATAATGGCTAAGCCTCGCTTGTTGTACTAATGAGGCTATTTTATTGGCAACAAACAGCGGCATATGCACAGCGGATTTTAAGGCCTCCAGCTCCTGTTCGCTCAATAGGTCGGTTAAATTATCGAAGTTTTTGCCGTTGCGTAAAGATTCTTTAGTCGCAAAAGAAAACGTAACCGTCCACTTCACGATGTCTGTACGCCACAAATGCTGTTCAGGGCTGCAATTAGTGTAATTCAAAGCCTCAATAACAATATTTCTGCTTTGGTTAACAATGCCTCCCCATAATTTTCGAGCTTCCCACCAGCGCTCGTGACCCGCGTTAGTTCGAAACACCAGCACCAAACCAAGTACCACACCGGTATATTCGAATGGAGTCACATCAAGATGCGGCAACGGACGCCAATATTGATCCAATGCAACGATTAACAAACAATAACAAGTCATTAACAGCAGACTGGACAAAATACGCGGCGTAACTGAACCACTCCACATTAAAGCGCTACGCAAAAAATCCGGTGATTCATTCTTATTGCTATGTAACTGTATAGACTTTTTCATGCCCTGCACCTTATTTGGATAAAAGTAAAAAATAGCAAAACCCTCTTAAAATAATAGTAACACTATCTTTTAAAGCTGCAATACTTCAGTTATCATTTCTCCAATGAAATGCGGCAGCCTTTTTAGAGCAGCCGGGACAAATGCATTCATATGCTGATAAGCAAGCCAAACCGGAAAGCGATGGAAATACAGTTACAAATTAAAATGAATGAAAAATTATTTCTCAGGGACCCGGAGCAATCCGAACTGGGCAAGAAAATCATTCTGCACAGTATTCAGTTAATTCATCTTAACGGTTTTGAAGCATTTACCTTTAAAAAACTGGCGGAAGCGATTGGCACCACCGAGGCCGGTATTTACCGGTATTTTGAAAACAAGCACCGCTTGCTGATGTACATTACCGCCTGGTATTGGAGCTGGCTTGAATATCAGGTTACTTTTCATACCCATAACATCCAAGACCCTGTCGTTAAACTTAAAAAGATCATTAAATTGTTGGCGACCGCCGTAGAGGACGATGTTGCAACCGGTTATGTCGATGAAAGCATTCTTCACCAGATTATTATCACAGAAGGCTCGAAAGCTTATTTGACCAAGAAAGTCTCCGAAGATAACAGGGATCACCTGTTTAAACCTTACAAAGACCTTTGTGCAAAAATCGGCGACATTCTCCTGGAGTGCAATCCGGGCTATAAATATCCAAAATCGTTATCGAGCACGATTATCGAAATGGCGCATTTCCAGAATTTTTTTATGAATCATCTGCCTGCGCTGACCGATTTCGGTAAAAATAAAGACGAGGCGGAAATTGTAAGGTTTCTGGAATCGCTGGTGTTTTCCAGCTTAAATTCGGCTCATTAGTGTTAATCGGGAGAAATACTCATGTTACGTAAAATTCTAATAGCCAATCGGGGCGAGATCGCGGTACGCATTATTCGCGCCTGTGCCGAAATGGGCATACGCTCGGTTGCGATTTATTCCGATGCCGACCGTTTTGCGTTGCACGTCAAAAAAGCCGATGAGTCCTATTGTATCGGTAGCGAACCTCTGGCCGGTTACCTGAATGTCTACGGCTTGGTCGATCTGGCTGCCGCGACCGGTTGTGATGCGATTCATCCGGGCTACGGCTTTTTATCCGAAAACGCCCAGTTTGCCAAAGCCTGCAAAGAGCGCGGCATTATCTTCATCGGCCCGGATGCCGAGGTAATTCACCGGATGGGCGATAAAACCGAAGCCAGAAAAGCGATGATTGCGGCGGGCATTCCCGTAACGCCCGGCACCGACGGCAATTTAGACAGTGTTGAGCAAGCGCTGGCCGTGGCCGAAAAAATCGGTTATCCGGTTATGCTCAAAGCCACATCCGGCGGCGGCGGACGCGGCATCCGGCGTTGCGATAATGCCGATGATCTGCAAAGAAATTACCAGCGGGTTATTTCCGAAGCCACCAAAGCGTTCGGCAGCGCCGACGTGTTTTTGGAAAAATGCATCATTAACCCAAGGCATATTGAAGTCCAGGTGCTGGCCGACCATCACGGCAATACCATTCATCTTTACGAGCGCGACTGTTCGATTCAGCGGCGCAATCAAAAACTGATCGAAATAGCGCCCTCCCCGCAACTCGACGAAGCGCAACGCCAATATATAGGCGGTCTTGCGGTGCTTGCCGCCAAAGCCGTCGGTTATACCAATGCCGGTACCGTGGAATTTCTGCTGGACGATAACGATCGCTTTTATTTCATGGAAATGAATACCCGCGTACAAGTCGAGCATACCATTACCGAAACCGTGACCGGCGTCGACATCGTCGAAGAACAGATACGGGTCGCGGCCGGTTTGACGTTGCGCTTCAAGCAGCACGAAATTGTCCGGCGCGGTTATGCAATCCAGTTCCGGATTAATGCCGAAGATCCGCAAAACGGCTTCTTGCCCAGTTTCGGCCGAATTACGCGGTACTATGCGCCCGGCGGTCCCGGTGTGCGTACCGATACCGCAATTTATACCGGCTACGAAGTGCCGCCGTTTTACGATTCGATGCTGGCTAAAGTTATTGTCAGCGCGATGACTTGGGAAGATGCTATCAAGCGCGGCGAGCGGGCTTTAAAAGACATGGGCCTGTTCGGCATTAAAACCACGATTCCGTATTATCTGGAAATTCTACGTCATCCCGAGTTTCGGGCCGCGGCTTTTAATACCGGCTTTGTCGATAAGCACCCCGAACTGGTTAATTATTCCAACAAACTCCGCCCCGAAGAACTGGCCAGCGTTATCGCCGCTGTGATGGCGGCCCATACCGGCCTGTAACCCAAGGAAATCAAATGCAAAAAGTTCATATCACCGACGTTATTCTCCGAGACGCCCATCAATCCTTGATCGCGACCCGTTTGCGCACCGAAGATATGCTGCCGGCCTGCGCGATACTTGACGACATCGGCTACTGGTCTTTGGAATGCTGGGGCGGCGCGACATTCGACGCCTGCTTGCGTTTTTTAAAAGAAGATCCGTGGGAGCGCCTGCACAAACTGAAACAGGCTTTACCAAAAACTCGCCTGCAAATGCTGCTACGCGGACAAAACCTGCTCGGCTATCGCCATTATTCCGACGATGTGGTGCAAAAGTTTATCACCAAAGCCGCAGAGAACGGCATGGATGTGTTCAGGATTTTCGATGCATTGAACGACGTGCGCAATCTTAAAACCGCTATCGAAGCGACCAAAGCCGCCGGTAAACATGCGCAAGGCACGATTTGCTACACCACCAGCCCGGTACATGACGTGGCCGGTTTTGTCGCATTGGGCAAAGACTTGGCTACCTTGGGTTGCGATTCGATTGCGATTAAAGACATGGCCGGATTGCTAACGCCTTATGCGGCCAGCGAGCTGGTCAAAGCACTGAAAGATGCGGTCGACCTGCCGCTGCATTTGCATTGCCATGCCACGTCCGGGTTAGCGGAAATGTGCCAGCTCAAAGCCATCGAAGCCGGTTGTCAGCATATCGATACCGCTATCTCATCCTGGGCAGGCGGCACCAGTCATCCACCAACAGAAAGTTTGGTCGCCGCACTGCGCGGCACGCCTTACGACACCGGCTTGGACCTGGATAAGCTGCAAGCCGTCAACAGCTACTTTGCCGAAGTCAGAAAAAAATACCGCCGTTACGAGAGCGAATTCACCGGGATCGATACCCAGGTGCATGTGTTTCAAGTGCCCGGCGGCATGATTTCCAATTTGGCTAATCAACTAAAAGAACGAAATGCGCTGGACCGGATCGGCGAAGTCTATAAAGAAATCCCGCTGGTCCGTAAAGACCTCGGCTATCCGCCGCTGGTGACGCCGACTTCGCAAATTGTCGGAACGCAAGCCGTGCTGAATGTGTTGACCGGCAAACGTTACGAAACCATTACCAATGAAGTAAAACGTTATTTGCAAGGCGGCTACGGCAAAGCGCCGGCAGCGGTCGACAGCAATCTGCAAAAACGCGCAATCGGCAAGGAAGAAGTGATCGACTGCCGCCCTGCCGATTTGCTGAAGCCTGAGTTCGATAATCTTCGCCAGGAAATCGGCTCTCTGGCGCTGAATGACGAGGATGTACTGAGCTATGCGATGTTCCCGGAAGTCGGACGGACATTTTTAGAACAGCGCTTGAATCACACCTTGGTACCGGAACCGTTAGAACTGGAGTCAAGAGCGGATGACGCGGTCAAAAAAGCCCCGACCGAGTTTAATGTAGCGATACATGGCGAGTCTTATCATGTCAAAGTCACTGGCGCCGGCCCGAAAAACCAGACTTTGCGGCATTTTTATTTCATGGTCGACGGCGTTCCCGAAGACATCGTCGTCGAAACCTTGGACGAGATCGTGCTCGATGGCGGCACCCAAGGCGCGGTTAAAAGCGCAATATCCCGTAAGCGCGCCAAACCTTCCGCAGAAGGCGATGTCGTGGTCGGCATGCCGTGTAATATCCTGGATGTGCTGGTCAAAGTCGGCCAACAAGTGAACGCCGGGCAAGCCGTTTTAATTACCGAAGCAATGAAAATGGAAACCGAAGTGACCGCGCCGATAACCGGCACCGTTAAAGCCGTGTATGTGGTGAAAGGCGAACCGGCTAACCCGGATGAAGTCTTGATCGAAATCGTCCCCTCCGCATGATGAATAATATGAAACCGATTATTGCAGATGCCGACGCGATTAATCGTGCGGCTGATTTATTGCGTCAAGGCCGGCTGGTAGCTTTCCCGACCGAGACGGTTTACGGCCTGGGCGCCGATGCCAGTAATCCTGATGCAGTCGCAGGTATATTTAAAGCCAAAGGACGGCCTGCCGACCATCCGTTAATTGTGCATATCGCCGATATTGACAGTCTTTACGATTGGGCCAGCCTTGTTCCTGACGCTGCATTAAAGCTGGCGCATTGGTTCTGGCCGGGGCCGCTGGCAATCATCCTGCCTAAAAAGCCCGAAGTGCCGCTGGCGGTTACCGGAGGCCAACAGACAGTCGGTTTGCGTATGCCCGATCATCCTGTCGCATTGGCTTTATTAAAAGCCTTTGGCGGCGGCGTTGCGGCGCCATCGGCAAACCGTTTTTGCCGGATCAGTCCGACTCAAGCAAGTCATGTCAGCGAAGAACTGGGCGATGCGGTCGACATGATTCTTGATGGCGGCGCCTGCCAGGTCGGCGTTGAATCGACGATTATCGATTTAAGCGGCAGTAAGCCGAGATTGCTCAGGCCGGGACATATCAGCCGTCAAGAAATTGAAGCCGTTCTACAGACTGAGCTGGTCATTCCGTCAGCATCGGCCCCGGAAATATCGGAAGAAATCCGTGCGCCAGGCATGATGGCCGTGCATTACGCGCCAACCACGCCGGCTATGCGTTGCCCGGCAGAACTGCTGCCGGATAGGATTCAGCATTTGATCGCCGCCGGTAAAAAAATCGGCTTATTAAGCTATCAACTGGACGTAGCGGAAAGCGGTCAACTCCGTGTTTTGCGTTTACCCGAACAAGCCGCTGACTATGCTCAAAGCCTTTACGCGGCACTGCGCGAACTGGATAGCTTGTACCTGGACATGATTCTGATAGAGCAACCGCCGCAAACGGAAGCATGGTGTTCGATTAATGATCGTTTAAGTAAAGCTACCGCTCTCTGATCATGCTTCTTGCCTGCATCCTTGCGGGCAGAACTTACACTTAATCGACTTAGTATTCATTGCCGCCAAGCGTGTTTTAACTGGCATAGACGCTAGCGTTGCTTTATTGGATAATGGCCTTTAAACACAACAACCGAACGCTTTTATGACCTATTGTATTGCAGCTTCTATAGATGAAGGGCTTATTCTGGTTTCTGATTCAAGAACCAACGCCGGTATTGATAACGTCAGCACTTACGGCAAAATGCATGCATTTAAAACCAACGATGACCGCAAAATTGTTTTGCTGTGCGCCGGCAATCTTGCCACCACCCAAGCCGTTTTAGAGCAGCTGCATCGCGATAAAATCAAGAATGCCGGCGTCAATATCAATAATGTCGAATGCTTATCCGAAGCGGCCGCCTACCTGGGCCATGTCAGTGTCGAAAAACAAAAACAGCATATCAATTCCGAAGGCCAATCGGCATTTAATCCGTCGGCCAGTTTTATTTTGGCCGGTCAAATCGGTGATGAGCCGCATGGCGCTTACATGGTTTACGCTGAAGGCAACAGCATAACCAGTTCAGCCAATACCCCTTTTTTACAAATCGGCGAGAGTAAATACGGCAAGCCGATACTGGACCGTTTTCTCAAACTGCACACATCAATCGATGAAGCGGCGCGCTGCTGTCTTGTGTCGATGGACTCGACCATCCGTAGTAATGCCAGTGTCGGAGCGCCGGTGGAAATGCTGATTTATCGCAAAAACAGTTTTAGTTTTGATGAGTATTATTGCTTTGACGACGATGATGATTATTTGCTGCAACTCAGACGGAGTTGGGAGAGCAAGCTTCGGGAAGCGGTAGCCGCCCTGCCCGGCCTTAATAAAGATTCCGTCAGAGCCATGCGGGTTGATTTGTAAATGAAAGCTGGAAAATCAGTATATGGTTTTCCGGGGAAGTTTTATTTTCTTGCCGCTGTTTCGGGCATGGGATTGTTCCTGTAGGGCGTGCCGTGCGCGCCTTAGCTACCACCACCTAGCAAGGCGCGCACGGCACGCCCTACGTTTGTTTTTCTTG
>CAZJOY010000106.1:0-13542 GCA_964547705.1 uncultured Methylobacter sp.
AGGAATTGAAATCGTTTGAAGACAAAGTGCTCAGCGCCAAGGAAAAATCGCTGTCGTTTGAAAAAGCCTTGTACGAGGAGTTGCTGAATATCATCGGCGCTTCATTAATCCCATTGCAACAGTGCGCCGCCGCATTGGCCGAACTGGACGTGCTGGTTAATTTTGCCGAACGCGCCGAGACGCTGGATTTATCGCAACCGGTACTGACCGATAAGCCCGGCGTAGAGATTGAAGCAGGACGGCATCTGGTTGTTGAGCAGGTTTCGGACATTCCTTTTGTGCCGAATGACTTATCGTTTTCCAATCAACGCAGAATGCTGATCATTACCGGCCCGAACATGGGCGGTAAATCGACTTACATGCGCCAAGCCGCGTTGATCGTATTAATCGCCCATATCGGCTGTTATGTTCCGGCCAAAACCTTAACTTGCGGGCCTATCGACAAGATTTTCACCCGTATCGGCGCATCCGACGACCTGTCCAGCGGACGATCTACGTTTATGGTGGAAATGTCGGAAACCGCCAACATCCTGCATAACGCGACCTCAAAAAGCCTGATTCTGATGGATGAAATTGGTCGCGGCACCAGCACTTTTGACGGCTTGTCTTTAGCTTGGGCTTGCGCCGATCACCTGGCTAGAGAAACCCAGGCATTTACACTGTTTGCGACGCATTATTTTGAGCTGACAACGCTGCCCGAAGAGCAAAAAACCATCCATAACGTACATTTGGATGCGATGGAGCATGGCGATAAGATTATTTTCCTGCATGCGGTCAAAGACGGTCCGGCCAGCCAAAGCTACGGCTTACAGGTAGCATCGTTAGCCGGCGTGCCTCGCTCGGTAATCGAAAAAGCCAAAGCCAAATTGCGGCATTTGGAAGACCACACCTACCTTGAACAGCAGGCGGAAACCGGAGTTAATCAACTGGATTTGTTTTCATCGCAGGAATGTCATCCTGTAGTGGGCTTGCTGGAAGATATGAACCCGGATGACCTTAGCCCGAAGCAGGCTTTGGAAGCGCTTTATCGGCTTAAGGGGATGGTGTAAAAGAGCGCGCGCAAAGCACGCGCCCTACTTAGATTAATTACTTTTGGCCTTTTTCGTCAGCCAGCGCTTCAGCCAGCTGTTTTGCAGGCAGATAGCCAGGAAAGATATTACCTTTCTCGGTAACAATCATCGGCGTTCCCTTCACCTCAAAATCCTCAGCCAATTGCATGTGTTCATCAATCGGATTGGTGCAAGTTTTAGCTGGAGGCGTATCGCCCTTCTTTGCTGCCGTTAAAGCCGCTTTGCGATCATCGGCACACCATACCGATATAGCTTTATGATACGAATCAGAACCTTTACCGGCTCTGGGGAAAAACAAATACTGGACAGTAATGCCTTGAGCCATGTATTGATCAATCTCTGAATGCAATTTACGGCAATAGCCGCAGTCAATATCGGTAAAGACACTAATTGTATATTTGCTTTCTTTAGGTTTGAACACGATCATTTTATCCTGACCGAGTTTGCCGAGAGCCTGTTTGCGAGTGCCGCCCAGTTTTTCTTCGGTTAAGTCTATGCGTGCGGCAATATCAACCAAATGACCTTGAATCAGGTATTTACCATCGCCGGAAGCATAAACAATGTTGCCGCCTACTGTAACTTCATAAAGGCCGTTGATTTCAGAGGGCTTAACAGATCCTACTTTCACCGATGGCATTGATTTAGCCAGTGCTTGTTTGATGGTATTTTCATCCGCGTGTGCTACTGACAAGGTCAGACCAAGCATTGATAAGGCGGCGACATTAATGACTTTTCTCATAAGTTATAGTATTCCTTAAATTAGTTTATGGGACGTAGGATCGGCTACTCACTGAAACCGCCCTGGCCCAGCCTACCTTATATTTTGTTGCTGAATTATTGAAATAAACGCCCAACATCCAAAAACATCGCCAGTGCCATCAATGACACGAGCAATGCAATACCGACTTGTTGGAAGAAGATTTGTGCTTTCTCGGAAACAGGCCTGCCTTTAATGCCTTCCAAAGCAAAAAACAGCAAATGTCCGCCATCCAGCACCGGTATCGGCAATAAATTCAATATGCCTAAGCTGACGCTGACTAAGGCCATGTATTTTATAAAGGGCACCAAACCCATCGTGGCCGATTGACCAGCATATTGGGCAATACTGATAGGACCACTTAAGTTTTCTACGGAAGCCCTGCCGACCAACATTTTGCCCATCATTTTCAGGCTGGTAACGGAATAATAATAGGTAGTTTCGAATGCAACCGGTATCGCTGCCAGCGGCGGCAACGAGTACTCAACGCTAACCGACTTCATCAGCTCTTCCGGTATATAAACTGAAGCGCCGACTTTACCCTCGGTGTTTTTGCCGACAAGTACACTTTTCGGTGTAATAGTTGCCGGTAAACGTACACCGTCACGCTCAATCTCCAGCTTTATTGCAACATCGGGGTGACTTTTTACATAATCCACCCATTGCATCCAGTCGGTTATGCTTGTGCCGCCAGCGCTGACGATCAGGTCGCCTTCTTTTAATCCGGCAGCTAATGCGGCACTATCGGGGAGTATTTTCCCAATGATGGGCTGTAATTTCGGCGACCAAGGTTTAAAACCTAATCGTTGATACAATACATCAGGATTTTCGCTGTCTTTATCAGTCAGCTTAAGCGTTCTGGTATTTTGCTGATCATCAAAGCTTTTTACTGCAACTTTTATATCATGCTCCCCATCAAGCGCTGAGGAAACTAACACGCTCATGGCTTCAGTCCAGGTGGGTGTCGTTTTGTCGTTAACCGAGATAATCTCATCGCCTTCGACAAAGCCCGCATCTGCTGCTAATGTGCCCTGCTCTACTGAACCGAGTATCGGCTTTATACCCATTTCGCCAATAACCAGTGCACTCCAAAACAACGCAACGGCAAGCATCAGGTTAAACACGGGGCCTGCAGCGACTATTGCAATTCTGGCAAATAACGATTGGCGGTTGAAAGCATACGGCAGGTCCGCTTCCTTCACTTCGCCTTCCCGCTCGTCGACCATTTTGACATAGCCGCCCAACGGAATCGCTGATATTACATACTCTGTTGTATCCGAATTTTTCCGGTATGACCATAAAACCTTGCCAAAACCGATCGAAAACCGAAGTACTTTTACTCCGGCTCTACGCGCGACCCAAAAATGCCCGAATTCATGAAATGAAACCAGAACACTTATCGCAACTATGAAATAAAACAGTGTATGCAACAAATCCATCAATTATTAAGCTCTCCAATAATTTGTGTAGACATTAACCTGGCTTGCTGATCTGCGTCCAGAATAATTTCCAGCGTATCGGCGGCCTTGACCTCAAATTTTCTCATGCAACGTTCAATAATAACCGGAATATCGGTAAACCGAACCTGCTCATTTAAAAATGCTTCCACGGCAATTTCATTGGCCGCATTTAAAACTGTCGGCATGATACCACCGGCATCAATGGCCTCATAGGCCAATCGCAAACAGGGAAACCGGTCAAGATTGGGTTCTTGAAAATCCATTCGCCCGACGTCAAAAATATTTAGCGGGTCAACACCCGAATCAAACCGCTCCGGCCAAGCCATCGAATAGGCAATAGGTATACGCATATCGGGATTACCCATTTGCGCCAATACCGTTCCATCCACATAATCGACCATCGAATGAATGACGCTTTGCGGATGAATGACGACTTGAATCTGACTTGGGGACATATCGAATAAAATACAAGCCTCTATCATCTCAAGACCCTTATTCATCATCGTTGCCGAATCGACGGAAATTTTCCTGCCCATATCCCAGTTCGGATGAGCCACCGCTTGAGCCGGCGTTACATTGACCAATTGATCAACAGGCGTCTCCCGGAAAGGGCCGCCCGAAGCCGTCAACAAAATGCGTCTGGCTTGTTTTGCCTGCATACCCGTTTTATAACCGGCGGGCATGCACTGGAATATCGCATTATGCTCACTATCTATCGGCAGTAACTGCGCCCCCGATTCCGTAATGGCTTGCATAAAAATCGAACCCGACATGACCAGGGCTTCTTTATTAGCCAACAATACGGTTTTACCCGCTTTTGCCGCCGCCAAACTCGGCAACAACCCCGCCGCACCGACGATCGCCGCCATGACTGAATCAACACTGTCCAGCGTTGCAACATGCTCCAACGCCTTAGCGCCGGATAGCACTTTTATATCCGAAACCGTTGAGTTTTTTAGTTTCTCTGCAAAGATTTTCGCCTTATGCTCATCCACGACGACGACAACTTCGGGATGATGCTCAAGGCATTGTTCATAGAGAACATCAATATTGGTATTGGCCGTTAATGCGACAACTTTGTATTGACTGGAATGTCTGGCCACCACATCTAAGGTACTGACACCGATTGAGCCTGTCGCTCCGAGTATGCAAATGCCTTTCATGGGTGAATTAAATAGATGCCAGCATAGAAAAATGGAACAGCCGCAATCAGGCTATCGATCCTGTCCAGGATTCCGCCGTGGCCGGGTAATATCGAACCGGTGTCTTTGACGCCGCGCTGACGCTTGACCACACTGAAGAATAAATCACCATAAATAGAAATCAATACCGTCGTTACCGACAACATGAAGAAATCAGACGCAACCATCCATGGAAAACCGTAGATCAAGCTTAAAACGACTGCGCAAACACCGCCCGCGATTAAAGCCCCATACATGCCTTGAACGGTTTTACCTGGGCTGATTGCGGGTGCCAACTGGGCTTTACCGAATTTCTTTCCGGCAAAGTAAGCAGTAATATCTGCTGCCCAAATTAAAATCAAGAAATACAAAGTCAGTTCCGATCCGTAAAAAGCTCTTAATCTGCTCAAAAACATCCATGTTGTAAATAGAACAAGCCATCCTATCAAAGCCTTATAGCCGGTTTTTAATTCCAACTTTAAAACACCCTCAGGAGTATTTCTGATTAATATCATCATCAATATCCAGAACAGAACCGGTGGTACAACCAGCCATTCCAGAATCCCTGAATAATTCCGCACATCAGGCCAATCTAATACTTGGGCAGCCACTTCCAGAAATTGCGTCCAAAAATGCAGCCATAACATCGGAAAAATCAACGCAACTAAAAATAATCCGCGTTTGAACAGCGAATTAATGCCGATAAGATTAGTCCATTCCCATGCGGCTAAAAGCGTGATTAGCCCTAAAAATAGTGAAAAGTACTCCGAATGCAGCTGAAAAACAGCAAGTACAACCAGAGGAACCAGAATTAATGCAGTAATAATTCGCTGTAGTAACATTTTTATAATTATTAGATGAAGTTGGAATTAAGTGTCTGTTTTTAATAAAAAACTGGCAATTTATTTTAAAAAATTTGATTTATCAAGCATTTGCTCTCCGGTATGACCAAAGCGCCTTTGCCGACTTTTAAAGCTCTTGATTGCCTCTTCAAGTGAGCCCTGATCGAAATCCGGCCACAGCGTTGGAGTGAAGTAAAGTTCTGTATAAGCCAGCTGCCATAACAAAAAATTACTAACTCTCTGTTCTCCGCCTGTCCTGATAAACAAGTCGGGCTCGGGCAAATCCGCAGTTGATAAATGCTGGTTGATCAGCTGTTCACTGATATCCTGATTTTTCAATTCGCCGGCAGCTATTTTTTCAGTCACTGTTCGCATCGCCTGACACAGATCCCAGCGCCCTCCATAATTTGCCGCAATAACCAGCGTTAAAGCATCATTGTCCTTGGTTTGCGCCTCACCTTCAGCCATCTTGGCCTGTAACTTTTCAGAGAATGCTGTTCTGTCACCGATAAATCGTAAGCGGATATTATTGCGGTCGAGCTTGTTGATTTCTCTTTGCAGGGTCGCCATAAACAGCCCCATCAACAACGAGACCTCTTCTTCCGGACGACGCCAATTTTCACTACTGAAAGCGAATAAGGTCAAAACCTCTATCTCTTGTTTAGCGCAGTATTCTACAATTTTTCGAACCGCTTTAACTCCGGCTTGATGACCGACAGCACGAGGCATGAACCTCTTCTGAGCCCATCGGCCATTGCCATCCATAATAATAGCAATGTGGCGCGGGTTGCTGTTTGTACCCATGAGGATATTTGCCGACTCTAAACTATTACAATCATCCGTAGCCATTATTTAAATCCCGGTCACTACCCAGTAGTTAGAAAGCAGAGCATAGATAATACGGACTTGACTGAAAAAATACGATCTCTCATTTCCACTTTCTTTCGTAGAAATGGGAAGAATTCCTTATATCCGTCTGATCATTATCCTCCGTGTTCTGCAATTAAAATCAACATCTGCCGAATAGTTACAGTCTCAATTACATTGACAGTAAATCAGCTTCTTTTGCTTCCAGCAGTTTTTCAACGTCTTTTACATACTGATCGGTCAATTTTTGAATTTTTTCTTCAGCTGCACGGGCCTCGTCTTCGGAGATCATTTTTTCTTTTAAGGCCTCTTTTATGGCTGAATTGGCATCACGACGAATATTTCTGATCGCAACACGACCGTTTTCAGCTTCATTCTTAACCACTTTAACCAAAGTACGACGACGCTCTTCAGTCAGTGGCGGCAACGGAATCCGAATAGTCATCCCGTTGGTAGCAGGATTTAAACCCAGATCCGATTTCAAAATGGCTTTTTCAATTGCTTGAACCATGCCTTTTTCCCATGGTGTAATCGTCAACGTGCGCGCATCTTCGACCGCAATATTGGCAACCTGAGATAATGAAGACTCTGTTCCATAGTATGAGACGTTAATTTGATCCAATAAGCTGGGATGAGCTCTACCCGTTCTTATTTTTGAGAATTCATGCTTTAAGGCTTCAATACTTTTGCCCATACGAGTTGAAGCATCTTGTTGAATATCATTAATCATTATTTGTTCCTCGTTCAATCAGAGATCCTATCTCTTCGCCCATCATCAGTTTCATTACCGCGCCTTTCTCAAAGATATTCATCACACGCATCGGTACGTTATTATCTCGGCACAGTACCAGCGCAGTGGTGTCCATTACATTCAGGCGCTGGTCCAGCGCTTCATCATAAGTTAATCGTGGGTAAAATGTAGCATTCTTGTCTTTTTCGGGATCGGCGGAATAAACGCCTTTAACTTTGGTGGCCTTAATCATCAACTGGGCATTAATTTCAATCGCCCGCAGACTGGCCGCCGAATCAGTAGTAAAAAAGGGATTCCCGGTTCCCGCCGCAAAAATCACAACCCGGCCCTTTTCCAAATGCCTGACTGCTCTACGGCGAATATAATCTTCACATACTTGATTGATTTTCAGTGCGGACATCACCCTGACCTGCTGTCCGCATGCTTCAAGCGCATCTTGCATAGCCAGGGCATTGATTACAGTAGCCAGCATACCCATCTGATCACTGGTTACTCTATCTAATCCTTTTGAAGCTTTTTCAGCCCCACGCAATATATTACCGCCACCGATAACCAAACCAACCTGAAGACCAACATCGCATAACTCTTTAATTTCAGTTGCAAGACGTTTAACAATATCTGCATCAATACTACCACCTGTCTCACTCATTAAAGCTTCACCGCTTAACTTAAGCAAAATTCTCTGGCAAATCGTATTAGTCATTTTAATTTATCGGGTTAGATTAATATTTATTATTGATGGGTATTCCTCGGCAGTTAGCCGAGGAATGCGTTAGCTGCCTCTAACTTGTGCCATAACCTCTTCAGCAAAGTTTTCTTCTTTCTTCTCAATGCCTTCGCCTACTTCCAAACGAGCGAAACGAACAACACTATTACCTTTGGATGCAAGCAGTTTGCCGACAGTGACTTTATCATCTTTAATGAAAGGCTGACCTACCAAAGTGATTTCAGCTAGAAATTTACTAATTCGACCTACAACCATTTTTTCAATGATATCAGCAGGTTTCCCGCTTTCTGCTGCTTGGGCCGAGAAGATCTCTTTCTCTTTTTCAATAAGTTCGGCAGGCACTTGCTCATCAGAAACACAAGTCGGTTTACTTGCTGCAATATGCATTGCAACGTCTTTACCTAACTCGTTATCAGCCTTAGCTAATTCAACGATCACGCCGATTTTTTTACCGTGTAAATAGCAAGCTGTACCGCCTGTGGCAGTATGATATTTTTGAAAGCGTCTAATCGTAATATTTTCGCCCAGTTTGGCAATCAGGCCCCGACGCACTTCATCTACAATTGTACCGTCAGCCAATTTCATCGCCAACAGCTGTTCTTCAGTTTCAATATCGGAATTCAACAAAGCTTCTGTAACATTATTGACGAAAGTTACGAAATCATCCGCTTTGGCAACAAAATCAGTTTCACAATTGACATCAACAATTGCCACGGTTTTTTCGTCAGCACTGACTTTAGCGCCGATGATACCTTCAGCAGCAATGCGATCGGATTTTTTATCGGCCTTTGCCAGACCTGATTTACGCATATTCTCAATGGCTAATTCCATATCGCCATTTGCTTCAACTAACGCTTTTTTACACTCCATCATGCCGGAGCTAGTTCTTTCACGCAGTTCCTTAACCATTGCAGCACTAATAGTATTACTCATTCTTTGTTTTTCCTCATTATTCATATCTATAAAAACGCCCCCGTAAGGAGGCGCTTTTTTGCCTAACATTAAGCACTCATTTTACAGGAAACACCTGTAAAATGAGATTGCATTTACTCTGATGCCTCTTCAACAAAATCATCAGCTTTTGCTGACAATCCTAAACTTGCTGATTTAGCTTCCATTACTGCTGCAGAAACACTTTCGCAATACAGTTTAACTGCACGGATTGAGTCATCATTACCTGGAATAATGTAATCAATTTTTTCCGGTGAGTTATTGGAATCCACAATACCAACAACCGGAATACCTAATTTTTTAGCTTCGCTGATCGCATTCTTTTCATAGCCGACATCCAATATGAAAATCACATCAGGAACGCCTTTCATATCTTTAATTCCGCCCAGACTGCGCTCCAGCTTTTCAAGCTCGCGCTCCATACCTAACGCTTCTTTCTTGCCAAAACGCTGGTAAAGCGTACCATCGGCTTTCATTGCTTCCAATTCTTTGAGGCGATTAATCGATTTCTTGATGGTTTTGAAATTTGTTAGCATGCCTCCTAACCAACGATGGTTGACATAAGGCATGCCGCAACGTGCTGCTTCTTCAGCAACTACTTTACGCGCTGCTTTTTTGGTACCAACGAACAAAACTGTACCTTTGTTTGCTGTCATTTGACCCAGATAATTCATTGCGTCATTAAACATTGGAAGCGTCTTTTCCAAATCAATGATATGGATTTTGTTACGTGCACCGAACAGGTATGAAGCCATTTTCGGATTCCAATAACGAGTTTGATGTCCAAAATGGACACCCGCTTCAAGCATTTGACGCATAGATACGGCTGCCATTAATTTCTCCTAAGATAAAAAATTCGAAACATCTGTTTCGAGTTGGGTTACGCCTCCACCTATCCCGCCTGGAAACCAGTAGCAACCCTCCTCTTTCGAGGTCAGGTTACACCGGCACCCTTCCAAACGTGACGATAAGCGTGAGTATTAGTTCAAAAACGAACTTCCCTTTATACCATAATTACTTTTTTACAACAAGCCGATCTCTGTTAAAATAGCTTTATTACGAGAGCGCAAAGCAGAAAACACAAGACTGGAATCTATATTTTCGCCCCACAGCACCTTTACCCTTACACCTGTTTTTATGAGCATATCTATTAAAACCGAAAGCGAAATTGAAAAAATGCGGATTGCCGGAAGACTAGCGGCCGAAGTTCTGGAAATGATTGAACCCTATGTTGTCCCCGGAGTTACCACCGACGAGCTCAATCAAATTTGCCACGATTATATTGTTGACGTGCAAAATGCCATACCTGCGCCACTTAATTACCACGGCTTCCCAAAATCCATCTGCACCTCAATTAATCAACAAATCTGCCACGGCATTCCCAGCGACAAAAAACTTAAATCAGGCGACATCGTCAATATCGACATCACCGTCATCAAAGATGAATATCATGGCGATACCAGTAAAATGTTTTGTGTTGGCGAAGTAAGTCAACATGCAAAACGTTTAATTAAAATAACCCAAGAAGCCATGTTCTTGGGCATCGAGCAGGTCAAGCCAGGAGCCACATTAGGAGATATCGGCCACGCCATACAAAAACATGCCGAATCCAATCGTTACTCTGTAGTTAGGGAGTTTTGCGGCCACGGCATCGGTAAAAAATTCCATGAAGAACCACAGGTACTGCATTACGGCAAGGCCGGTGAAGGCGAAATTCTTGACGCAGGCATGATATTAACCATCGAACCCATGATCAACCTCGGCAAACGGCACATGAAAGTTTTGGCCGACGGCTGGACCGCAATAACTAAAGACCGAAGCCTATCCGCACAATGGGAACACACCATTTTGGTAACCCAGAATGGCTATGAAATTCTGACTTTACGAAAAGAAGAAATGTGACCGCCTTGAACAAAAACATCAGTACCTCGATTTTTGCCGAAAAAGACAGCCTACAACAGTTTAAATATCTCCTAAAACAAAAAGACACCGAACTGCGTCAAAAATTCAATCCTCACAAATCAGTTTCTAAATTACTTAAAGAGAAATCTGATTTTATTGATGAAATCCTAAGCTGCTGCTGGCAACATTTCCTTGGCGAACATGCCGGACAACTCAGTCTAATTGCCGTTGGCGGCTATGGCAGAAGAGAGCTGTTTCCCTACTCCGACATTGACTTGGTCGTACTACTGGACACAGAGGACACTACCCTTTACCAAGAAGCGCTATCGAGTTTTTTCACCTTTCTCTGGGATATTGGCTTAAAACCGGGGCAAAGCGTGCGCACCACTAAACAGTGCATCGAAGAAGCTGCCGCCGACCAAACCATCATAACCAGCCTGATGGAGAACCGATTAATTACCGGCAACACCGCACTACATAAAACACTTAACCAGCAAATCGCACCCGACAAAATTTGGCCATCGGACCAATTTTTTGCCGCAAAAATGGTAGAACAGCGACAGCGCTACGCCAAATTTCATGATACCGCCTACAATCTTGAACCCAACGTCAAAGAAGGCCCTGGCGGATTACGCGACAGACATGTCATTGCCTGGGTGTTCAAGCGCCATTACAACTCATCAACACTCAAGGAACTGATTAAATACGGCTTCCTGCCTGAATCCGAATATTTGGAACTGGTTGCCGCACTTGAAGTGCTTTGGCGGATTCGCTATGCACTGCATCTTTTAACCAACCGGTGCGAAGATCGATTAATTTTTGATTATCAACGCGATCTCGCCCGGCAATTTGGCTTTAGCACTGAGCACCAGGAGTACAATCAGGACGTCGAGCAATTCATGCAATTTTATTTTAAAACGGTGCTTGGGCTTGAGCGTCTTAATGAAATGCTGTTGCAATTATTTAATGAACGCTTCGTTTCCGGGGAAGTTACTTACAAATTAATCCCTCTGAATGACAAATTTGTCGCAATCAATGGCTATCTTGAAGCCATCGACGAAACACTTTTTGAACGACAACCCCTTGCCTTACTCGAACTCTTTTTAGTTTTAGAGCACAACCCCTCAATTAAAGGTGTCCGCGCAACAACCATACGCCTAATTCGTAAAAGCTTACATCTAATAGACGATTCATTTCGCAAGAACAAAGACGCCAACCGCCTTTTTATAGAAGCATTTCGCCAACCACGAGGCATCACCGATCAATTAAGACGCATGAATCGTTACGGAGTATTGGCTGCCTATATCCCTTGCTTTGCCAACATTGTCGCCAGGATGCAATACGATTTATTTCATATTTACACGGTAGACGAACACACACTCTTCGTTATCCGTAACTTACGACGTTTCGCACTGGAAAAACATCTTGATGAACTGCCCTTTTGCAATGATGTTTTCCTGATGATCTCAAAACCGGAGATTTTATATCTTGCCGGCCTATTTCATGACATAGCAAAAGGCAGAAGCGGCGACCATTCCGCTATTGGCGAAGAAATCGCCAGAGAGTTCTGCGTACAACACGACCTTTCACCGCACGACACCAACCTGATCTGCTGGCTGGTCCGCAACCATTTGGTCATGTCAATGACCGCACAGCGAAAAGACATTAGCGATCCGGATGTTATTCATCAATTCGCGCAAACTGTCGGCAGCATTGAATACCTGAACTATTTATACTTGCTGACCGTTGCCGATATTCGCGCCACCAACCCCGAATTATGGAATGCATGGAAAGACGCCCTACTGAAAGAGCTTTACACAGTAACCTATAGCGCCTTGCATAAAGGCCTGCAAAACCCCGTAGCACTGGCAGACCGTCTAGCCGAAAACAAAAAAGAAGCAAAAGACGAATTAATCAAACTCGGCATATCCGAACCGGTTATTCTAAGATCCTGGCAACACGCCAGCGATGACTATTTTTTAAGATATTCAGCAGATGAAATAGCATGGCATACCATTGCCATTGCCTCGTCCCGGGAAGATGATTTACCTTTGGTTTTGCTGCGCCCGCAAACCCAGCGAGGCAGCGCGGAAGTTTTTGTTTACACGAAAAATGAAGAAGCCATTTTCTCACTGAGCACAGCCACTCTCGACCAACTGGGACTCACTATTCTTGATGCCCGAATCATGACCACGACCGACGATTATGTTCTTAATAGCTTCCTGGTACTTGAACAATCGGGCAAACCCATCAATGAACTGTTCAGAGAAGTCCATATCTGCAATGTGCTTCGCACCAACCTTCAGCTCCACGAAGTAAAAAAACATAAAAATATTCATCGACAGTCAAGACAGGCCAAACACTTTCCCATCCCTACCAGCATTCAATTTCATGCAGACCCGCTAAAAAGACATACAATTATTGAGCTGATCACCACAGACCACGCCGGACTTTTATCAAAAATAGGCCGCGCATTTGTACAAAAAGAAATTCATCTGCATAGCGCAAAAATAACCACCATCGGCAGCCGAGCTGAAGACATGTTTTACATTACGGACAACCAATCGCAACCGATTACAGACCCGGTCAGACAGGAGCAAATACGCGAAGAAATCTTAAAAATGTTGGGGGCAGCCAGCTAATACAGAGCCTCTTTATTTTTATAAGATAACGAACTGACACGCCATCTATAGCTCAATTAACTAAGCTTATATACAACCAACATTCATTCATTATTTACTCAGATAAAAGCCTTGCCTCAATGAATCGAATAACCCACTTATGACCGTTATTTTCAATATCAACATAACGCAAACCAATTTTACATTGATCGCTGGACATACGCCGCGAAAAAACCACATGGCACCGCGCTATTATCTTGCCTGATTGATCATTCTCATCGGGCAAATTCAAATCAACAGACACCGAGACCGGCTTACCGTCACGAACAAAACTCCCTCCCGGAGTAATCATATTCCGCTGTTTGATATTACACTCAACACCTACCCCATCACTGGATACATCTACCACAACC
>CAZJOY010000107.1:0-13439 GCA_964547705.1 uncultured Methylobacter sp.
ACGGAAAAATTTTATCCGATCCATATCGGGAAGTTATTAATGACCGTATCCTAAACGACGTAAATTTACTGAACGCTCGCATTAATTGAGCCAATGGATTATTGCCGGAGAAGAAACAGGAGGGCCGCTGCCGGTGCTAACGGCGGCCCGCTGTCAATCAAGCTTGCTCAATGTGCCGTGTCGAAGCTATACGCTGCCCAAGCCGTTTGAAACTGCTTTTCAGGTCATCCAGATAGCTATAAGCAACCGGTATGACCAATAAACTTAGCAACGTCGAAGTCACCAAACCGCCGATAACGGAGATAGCCATCGGGCTGCGGAATGACGAGTCGGCTTCGCCAAGGCCCAGCGCAATCGGCAACATACCCGCGCCCATCGCAATAGTGGTCATCACGATAGGGCGGGCGCGCTTGCGGCAGGCGTCGAGCAACGCATCAACCCGGCTCATGCCGTGATCGCGGCGGGCGACAATCGCGTATTCGACCAGCAAAATAGAGTTCTTGGTCGCAATGCCCATCAACATCACCAAGCCGATCAGCGAAGGCATCGATAACGCCTTACCGGCCAGCAGCAAGGCAATAAAGCCGCCGCCGAACGATAACGGCAGTGCAGTCAGGATCGTGATCGGCTGGATAAAGTCCTTAAACAGCAACACCAGCACGATGAAAATGCACAACACGCCGGTCAGCATCGCAAGGCCGAAACTACTGAACAGCTCGTTCATCATTTCCGCATCGCCGATATTGATTTTTTTCACGCCATTGGGCAGATTGCGGATAGCGGGCAGGTCTGCTACCGCGTTTGCAACATCGCCCAGCGGCAAGCCCGATAGTTCGATTTCAAAATTGACGTTCCGGGAACGGTCGTAGCGGTCGATAACCGCCGGGCCGCTGGACAGAGCCAGCGTGGCGACCTGGTTCAGCATCACCGGGCCCACGCCGGGTTTGCCCGACGGTATCGCCAGACGCTCCAGCACGGCCAAGTCGCGGCGGCCGTCGACGGCCAGCTTGACCAGCACCGGCACTTGCCGCTGGGCAAGATTCAGCTTAGCCAAGGAGTAGTCGTAATCGCCGACCGTGGCGATACGCAGGGTTTCGGCGATGCTTGCGCTGCTGACGCCCAGGTCGGCGGCGCGGTCGAAATCGGGGCGCACGGCTATTTCCGGACGTACCAAGGCCGCGGAAGACGCGATGCTGCCAAGGCCGGGTATCGTTCTCAGGTCTTTTTCGACATTGCGCGCGGCAGTGCTTAAGGCATGAGGATCGTCGCCGCTCAATACCAGTATGTATTTTTCGCCGTTGCCGCCCATGCCGACTTTAATGCGGACGCCGGGCAGTTGTTGCAATGCGTTGCGCATATCGCGCTCGATAACTTGCTTATGCACCGGCCTGTCCTGACGATTAGCCAAAGTGACGGTCAACGTGGCTTTGCGTACCTCGCCGGACTGGCCGCCCGAAAACGGGTCGCTGCCCGCCGAGCCGCTGCCGATCGTGGTATAGACGGATTTGATGTAAGGTACCGAGCCGAGCAATTGACGGGCCGTCTCCGCCGAGGCTTTGCTTTGCGCCAATGTCGATCCGGGCGGCAATTCAACCATTACCTGGGTTTGGGGATTGTCGTCGGCGGGAATGAAGCCGGTCGGCAGTAACGGAACCAGCATCAGTGTGCCGATGAAAAACGCGACGGCCCCGGCCATGGTCACCAACCGGTGCTTTAGGCACCAGGCCGCCAGCCTCATATATAAATGCATGATGCGGCCTTCGGCAGGCTCGACATGTCCCTTGTCTTTTAATAGATAGGCGGCCATCATCGGCGTCAGCATTCGCGCTACCACCAGAGAGACGATGACGGCCAGCGCCGCAGTCCAACCGAATTGTTTAAAGAAGCGTCCGGCGATGCCGTCCATGAAAGCCGTCGGCAGGAACACCGCGACCAACGCAAAGGTCGTCGCGATGACCGCCAGGCCGATTTCGTCGGCCGCTTCCATCGCCGCCTGATAAGCGCTTTTACCCATGCGCAGGTGGCGGGTGATATTTTCCACTTCGACAATCGCGTCATCGACGAGTATGCCTATCGACAGCGATAACGCCAGCAAGGTGACGCCGTTTAACGAAAAGCCGAAATAACTCATGCCCCAAAAGGCCGGAATGACCGACAACGGCAGCGCGACGGCGGAAACGAACGTAGCCCGCCAGTCGCGCAGGAACAGCCAGACCACCAGTACCGCCAGCAATGCGCCTTCGTAGATCATCGCCATCGAACCTTGAAATTCTTCCTGCACCGGGGTCACGAAGTTGAACGCTTCGGTGATTTCAATATCGGGATTGGCCGCGCGCAGGTCGGCTAAGGCTTTTTGCACGCCAGCCCCGACGTCCACTTCACCTGCGCCCCGGCTGCGGGTGACTTCAAAACCGACCACTGGTTTGCCGTTCAGTATTGCCAATGCGCGGGGTTCGGCCACCGAGTCGCTGACCGTGGCGATCTGGTCAAGCCGGATCTTGCTGCCGTTGCTGAGGGATAGCGGCATCAGCCGGATTTCTTCGGCCGATTGCACATTGCCCAGTGTTCTTACCGGTTGTTCGCCAGCGCCAAGGTTGGCGCGGCCGCCGGCGCTTTCCTGCTGCACCCGGCGAAGTTGTTGGGAAATCTCGGTCGCCGTGGAGCCCAACGCTTGCAATTTAAGCGGATCAATCGCAATGGCGATCTCCCGGCTGACGCCGCCGACCCGGTTGACCGCGCCGACCCCGGATACTGTCAGCAGTTTCTTGGCGATAGTGTCTTCGACAAACCAGGACAGGGATTCGTCATCGCGCCGGTTGGAGGATACCGTAAAGGCCAGGATCGGCGAGTTGGCCAGATCCATTTTTGTGACGATAGGGTCGCGGACATCGCTGGGTAAATCGGCGCGGACTTTCGATACGGCCGAGCGCACATCGTCGACCGCCTCCTGAACCGGCTTTTCCAGGCGGAACTCGACCGTGATCTTGACCGAACCGTCCTGCACCTTGCTGGTAATATGTTTAAGCCCTTGCAAAGTGGCAAGCGAATTTTCAATTTTGCGGGCCACATCGGTTTCCAACTGCGACGGGGAAGCGCCCGGCAGCGATACCGTCACGCTGACCGTCGGCAGGTCCAGGTCCGGGAAGTTCTGGATTTTCATCGCCTTGAAGCTCATCAAGCCGCCGAAACTCAGCAGCACGAACAGCATCAGGGCCGGAATCGGATTGCGGATACACCAGGCCGAGACATTCATGGCTGCACCAGTCTGACGTTATCGCCGTCGGCAAGAAAAGTCGCGCCGCTGGCGACCAGCCGGTCTTCGGGCCGAATGCCGGATAATATTTCCAAATCGTCGCCGGTTTGCCGGCCCAACTCCACTTTGACCTGGCTGACGCTGGCCTGGTTGCCGTTTTGTTCGTTCAGGCGGAACACATAGCTAAAACCCTCCCGAAGCGAGACGGCGGTTTGCGGCGCGATCAGGCCCCGCATAGCGCCCAAACGGAATTCGCCTTTTGCGAACATGCCGGCCCGCAAGCCCTGGGCGGCTGCTCCCGGCAGATCGACATAGACCAGGCCGTTACGGTTTTGCGTGTCCAGCGTAGGGGCGAGGAAGCGCACTTTGCCCTTGACGCTGCCGACTCCGGCGACGGCCACGGCCGCTTCCACGCCGGGTTTCAATTTCGCCATTTCGTCGGCGGTGACTTCGGCGCGCCATTCCAGCCGGTTTTGGCGGATCATCCGAAACAGTTCCTGGCCTTTGCCGACCACCGCGCCTTGGGTGGCGTTACGGGAAGAGATGATGCCGTCATCGCTGGCCAGTACCCGCGTGTGTTTCAGTTGGATTAACTGCACGTCCAGCTGGGCTTTGGCCGACTGCATTTTTGCCTGCGCGGTTTTTTCGGCGGTCAGGTATTGATTCACCTGTAAACTACTCAGAGCGCCGCTGCCGGCAATGCTTTGCGCCCGTTCCGCATTGCCGCGGGCTTCGGCCAGATTGGCTTCGGCTTCGGCCAGCGCCGCGCGGCTTTTGGCGACTTCGGCGGTCACGGTTTCATCGGCAAATATCGCTAGCTCTTGGCCTTTGCGCACATTTTCGCCGACCTGCACCCGGACTTCGGCCAGTTGCAAGTCGCTGACTTCAGCGCCGACAATGACTTCCTGCCATGGTGCTATCGAACCGTTGGCGGTCAATGTCAGCGGGAGTTCGCGGTATTCAGGGCGGATGATGTTGACGTTCAACGCCGGCTTAGCGGTTGGCGGTTTTGGCATGTTGCTGGGATTGACGCTGGCCGTACTGGTCAAGCCTAAGCCGATCAGCAAGCTTAGCAGGCTGACGGCGGCGGCTATTTTTCCTTTGCTCATAATTTTTCTCTGGTGAAGATAGGTGTTTATATCATCGGTATCGGAGTACAGGCTTCGCCTGCTTTGCAAGCGGAGCTTGCACTCCAAAATACCTGAAATTTCTTATAGTTCCCGCGCTCCGCGCTCATCGTTATACACATCTCGACGTAGGCCGGAATAAGTCCGCCCAGCGATAGCAAGGGCGGATGTTTCCGGCAATCCGAACGCCGGAAACGCCTATCCTGCGCTTATCGCGCGGACAGGCTTATTCCGGCCTACATCCGGGGCTCATCATCCCAACCGCCGCCCACCGCCCGGTATAACGCAATCCAGGCGCTGACCTGTTCCTGTTCCAGGCTTTTAATCGCAAGGTCGGCATTCAATTGATTGCGCCTAGCCGTTTCCAGGTCCAGCAGATTGCCCAAGCCGGTATCGAACAGTTGCTGGGCCGACTGAAAATATCGCCGGTAACCGTCCGCCGCCTGCTGCGCTTGCGGCAGACGCCGGGCGGCGCTGTCCAGCCTGACTAACGCTTCTTCCACTTCTTTAACGGCGGTCCGCGCCTTGCTGCGATAATTGCTGGCCGCGGTTTCATACTGGGCTTGTGCCGATTCCACATTGGCCGCCGGTTTGCCGGCCTCGAACAACGGCAGGCTGAGCGTGGGCCCCAACGACCACGTTTGCGCCAGCGCTAGTGCCGCGCCGTTCATGCTTTGCAGGGTAGGGGTGACGTTGCCGGACAGGCTGAGTTTGGGAAACCGTTTGGCCTGTTCGACGCCGATTTTGGCGCTGGCCTCGGCCATGTCGCGCTCGGCGGCGGCCAGATCGGGGCGTTGCAATAATGCGCGGGCCGGCACGCTGTCCAGGCTGAAAGCCGGTGGGCTGGGCAACTTGCCAACGCCCGGCTGTTCGAGCAATGCCTGACGCACCGAGGCTTCTTCCAGCGCGGTCAACGCGACCAAACTTTTTATTGAACGCTCGCATTGGCCTTGCTGGTTCAGCAAGTTATTTTGGCCTTCGGCGGCGCTGGCATCGCTTAATGCCACATCCGCCGTGGAGCGAAAGCCATGCTGTCCGGCCAAAGCCATTAGTTTGGCCGACGTTTGCCGGGATTCGGCATCGGCTTGCAGTTGCTGCGCCTGAATTTCGCAATAACGATAGCCGAGATAAGCATTGGCGACTTCGGCGGCCACCGCGACCCGCGCATCGTGCCAGGCCGCTTGGCGCGATTGCAGTTGGCTTTGCGAAGCCTGTTGCTGCCGGGCCAGACCGCCGAACAGGTCGATTTCCCAATCCGATTGCAGGCCGGCCTGATATTGATCGCGTTCAAAGGGCGGGCCTCCGAACGAGAACGATGAACGGTTCGCGCTTAAGCTCACGTCGAGGCTGGGTACCAGTGCCGAATCCGCGCCGATCAAGCTGGCCCTGGCCTGCTCAATCCGGGCTGCGGCATTGGCGACCGAATAGCTTTCTTTTTCGGCGGTAGCCAGAAACCGGTTCAGGATAGGGTCGTTGAAGCGCTCCCACCAGTGCAGTAAATCCGCAGTCTGGCCTTGATGGGCTATCGGCATAGGCTGCGGCGCTTGCCAGCTTTCCGCGACTGGCAATGGCGGCGTTTGATAGTCCGGACCGACGGTTGTCAGCAAACCGCCGTTGCAAGCCGTCAGCAGCAATGGCGTGAGCAATGAGGCTTTATTGATTGCCATCGCCTTTCTCCTGAGCGCGGCGTTGAGCTTCGCTTTCCACCATCGCCAGCGCATAGCCCGACAGGCGTTTGGCCAGCAGGTCGATTGCTTTGGGCGAACCGAGCATTTGCGGCGCAATCGCCGCAACCACTTCCTGGCCGACAAACAGGTGTACGGCCATGCCGATCATCGCGAACGCCAGCCGCTGCAAGTCCATGTCGATGCGGGCCAGTCCTAAATGCTGCTTAAGCAATGTGGTCAGCGCTTCATGTTGCGGTTTGATTTCAGACTCGATGGCCTCTTGCCAAGCGCCGGTCGGCTCCAGCATTTCGCGAAAGTGCAATTTCATCACCAGATTGATGTTCTCATCCATCTTGAATGGGGTCAGGAAATCGCTGAAAAACAGGTCGAGCGCTTCGGCTATCGGCAGGCTGAGATATTTTTCCCTGTTAGCGCGGGCAGGCATTTTTTCGCAAGGTTCGTGAAACACGGTCCGGTACAGTCCGGCTTTGTCGCCGAAGTAATAACGGATTGCGGAAATGTTAGCTCCTGCGGCTTCGCAAATTTCGCGGGTCGTTGCGGCTTCAAAGCCTTTTTCGGCAAATAAGCGCAAAGCGGCCAATACCAGCCGGTCACGGGCATCGCTATTGTTGGTTTCCGGGGTCGAAGCTTTGGTCATATCGAGCTATAGCCTGTCTTGGGTGAAAATTAAATCAAACGATTGATTTAATAATATCAATCAATCGTTTGATTAACAATTATTTTTTCATGACTTAACATTGTCCGTGCCTTGCTTACAGGGAGTTAAGCTTTGTAGGAGCGGGCCGTGCCCGCGATGATAGCGCTACAGTTCGGCAATCATTGGGCAAATATCGCGGGCACGGCCCGCTCCTACTGAATGTCGATAAATCACAGTGATGCAACGCGTGGGAACGACAACGTCGGCTATTTAAAATTGTGTCGATACCTACTTCGGGATGCGGATGGCATGTTTGACCGATTACCGGCCTTGCTTTATGCTCAAAATCGCCGATTCAATATCCAACTCAAAGGCTACAATTTCATGAACCAAAATTACCATGGCTTAGATGCCGATAACCGCTTCGTTATCGAGCAATACAACGACCTTGCCCCATTCGCCAGTTTTTTGCCCGGCATTGCCGGCACGATGGGGCGTCCGGCCTGGGTTTTTTATGTGAACCGGGGGCAGGGCATAGCCAGTTTCGGCGTACGCAATAAAGACGGGGCTTTTTTGGAGTTTTTTCCGGCCGATAAGGCTTATCAACTGACGCCGTCCCGAGGCTTTCGGACTTTCCTGAAGATTACCGACGGCGACCGAATCCTAAATTACGAGCCTTTCCAGCGCGGCGCGGGGCCGGAGGTCAGGCAACGCCTTTACGTTACGCCTCATGAAGTCGGCGTCGAAGAGATCAATTCGCAATTGGGATTCAGCATTCGCGCCGATATGTTCACGTTGCCGGAAGCTGCCGTGGCCGGTTTGGTGCGCCGGGTCGAGATCGTCAATACATCGGGGCAAGCTAAAAAGGTAGAAATCGTCGACGGCCTGCCGCAAGTGCTGCCTTACGGCATGAACCAATGGATTTTGAAGTTCATGAGCCGGACTTCGGAAGCGTTCATGCGCGTCGAAGGCGTGCGGCAAAACCTGCCTTTTTACCGGCTGAAAGTTTGGCCAACCGATTCCCCTCAAGTCGAACCGATCATCGCCTGCAATTTTTTTGCCGGTTTTTTGAACGGCAAGCGCACCGACGTGCTGGTCGATGCGGAGCGGGTTTTCGGCTTGGCCGGGGATTTTTCCAGGCCGGAGCGGTTCTTTGCCGGGCAAAGCCTGGATTTCAATGACCAAGTGGCAGGCAATCAAACCCCGTCCGCTTTCCAGGCGCTAACGCTGGAACTTAAGCCCGGTCAAAGCAAGGTGTTTTACGGCTTTTACGGCCATGCCGAATCGCAAGCGGTGATGGAGCAATTCGTCGCCGAGGCCGACAAGGACGGCTATTTTGAAGCCAAGCGGGAAAACAACCGCCGCCTGATCGACGACATCAGCCAAAAAGCCTTTACCGCCACGGCCAGGCCGCTGTTCGACGCCCATGCCCGGCAGTGTTATCTCGACAACGGCTTGCGCGGCGGTTTCCCAAGCCAAGTGCCGGGCGGCGCGCAATTGTATTTGTTCGGCCGCAAGCATGGCGATTTGGAACGCGATTACAACGACTTCCTGTTGCAGGACACTCCGTATTCCGAAGGCAATGGCGATTTCCGCGACGTGCTGCAAAATCGCCGGATGGATTTGTTCTTCAATCCTGCGCTGGACGCCAAAAACATCCGCTATTTCTTCAACCTGATCCAGCCGGACGGCTACAACCCGTGTTCGTTGCGGAACTCGCGTTTTATCGTCGATGCGCCGGAAAACTTCGCCGATTATTTCAGCCGCTTTCCCGAGCTGGAACAACTGCTGGCGCGCGAATTCAAATACGCGGAACTCTGGCAGGCGCTGGAGTCCGCAACCGGCGACCGGGAGTCGGTCATCGCCGAAATCCTGGCGCAAGCGCAGGAAGTGATCGATGCCGAATTCGACCGCGGCTATTGGTCGGACCACTGGACGTATCTTGTGGACTTGCTGATTAGCTACCAGGCGATTTTTCCGGATCGGCTACCCGGCTTGTTGCTGGAAAAAACCTACACTTTTTTCGATCCGACCCATATCGTCGCCCCTCGCGCGCAAAAATACGCGGTGACGCCGAACGGCGTCCGCCAGTACGGCGCGGTGCAAGAACGGCTGGACAAAATCGAGCTGATCAACGCCCGCACCCATCGCCGCTACCAAGTCCGCGCCCAAGCCGGCCAGGGCGACATCGTTTACACGACGCTGCTCGGCAAAATCCTGACTCTGGTCGCCAACAAACTGGCGACGCTGGACCCGTTCGGCGTCGGTATAGAAATGGAAGCCGACCGTCCAGGCTGGTGCGACGCGCTGAACGGCCTGCCCGGCATTCTCGGTTCGTCGGTCAACGAAACCATCGAGTTGAAGCGTTTGGTCGACTTCACATTGGCTGTCTTGCCCGCCGCCGACGGCGATTGTGCCTTGCCGGAAGAGCTGGCCGATTTCATCGACGGTCTGGCTGCATTGCTGAATCGCCCCGGCCTGACGCCTGAACTATTCTGGCAACAAAGCGGCGCAGCGAAAGAATATTATCGCGACAAAGTGTTCATGGGTTTTGCCGGCGGCGAACAAGCGCTGTCGATTGCGTCAGTGCAAAACTTCCTGACGGCGGCGTCTTCTCATTTGGATGCTGCAATCGGCAGAGCCAAAGGGCCGCAAGGCATCGTCACCTATTTTGCCTACGAGGCCGAGCAATATGAAGAAACAGAACACGGCAAAGCGATGGTGACTCGGTTCAAGCAAAAACCGCTGCCGCTGTTTCTGGAAGGCTTTGTCCATGCGCTACGCATCGCCGAACCGGATGAAGCCCAGCGGCTGTATGAAGCGGCGCGCAATTCCGAACTGTTCGACCAAAAACTGGGCATGTACCGCCTGAATGCCCCGCTGGGCGACAACGCGCTGGAGCTGGGCCGGATCGGCGTGTTCAACTACGGCTGGCTGGAGAACGGATCGATCTTCCTGCACATGCATTACAAATTCGTGCTGGAAATGGTCCGGGCCGGGTTGGTGGGCGAGTTTTACGAACAAATCGAACGGTTGCTGGTGGCCTTCCGCGATCCTGCCGAATACGGGCGTAACCCGGTCGAAAACTCCAGTTTCTTGGTCAGCAGCGGTTTTGCGGTCGATCCACGGCAACACGGACGGGGTTGCGTGGCGCGTCTTTCCGGTTCTACGGTGGAATTTTTGCATCTTTGGACGCATTTGTTCTTGGGGCCTAGTCCGTTTGTGTTCGAGCAGGGTAAGTTGCTGTTTAAACCTGAACCGGTGTTGTCGAAGACGTTTTTCTCTACGAACGAGCAATGCGTTAATCCGTTCGGTTTTGAAGAAATATTGCCGGCGCATAGCGCGGCCTGCGCGTTGTTGGGAGCGACGTTGTTGGTTTACATTAATCCCGAGCGTCGGGATACATTCGGTGATGTTGCCGTTAGGCCTTGCCGTTACTGTTTATATGATCGGGATGGCAGTATGCAGACCCTGGAAGGTTCACATCTGGAAGGGCAAGTTGCTGAAGCGCTACGCCAAGGTCAATTTCGGCGGGTGGATGTGGTGCTTGTGTGATGAGTCTTATCTAATATTTAAAGTTAGCATCTTGCATCACTTGGCGGAACGGCTTTTCAATGTCGATGCCATTGTTATTCTACCCGAGCACTTGCATGCTGTTTGGACTTTGCCTAATGGAGATGCTGATTATTTGAGACGCTGGCGGACGATTTTTAGCTAGATTGAGAAACTTAAAACAACCTTAGTACTGCTTAAGCTAAGCAGCCGAACGGTATAACTGACTAAATGTACTAGATAAATGCTTACGTAAAAATCATCTTTTACTGACATACATCAATAATTTTTGATCCCATAATCCAGCACTGACAAGCGCGGATTTTAATGATTTTGGGTTGCCATTGAGGCGATGAGCGCGATTGTACTGAAGATTGAAGAAGCAATGGCTGGAAAAGTTGGTTTGAACAATACAGCCTTCCAGTCCTTTAACACATAAGCCGGAATCGTAGAAAGGCAATCCGCATATTTTGAAAATAAGCGGTTGGTTTACACAAGACCTCTCTACGATCACGGATTAGACTTTCATAGGAGTCCACAGTGAATTACATATTCAACTTTCCAGATCCAAAGTTCACGCAAGAAACCTCAGCAGAAACTCTCGTGGTTATGCTTCATGCTTACTCATCAAAACCGGATGACCTCGATGAATTAAGAGACATAGTCTGCAATACTTATGAAAAAAACGGCGTACATATTTATTCGCCAACATTGCCATATAGTCATAAGTTGGATTCTACTGGAGCCAATCCAATCGTCGTAAAGCTTGCCGCAGACCTTGACTGTATTTGGAATAGCTATAACAAATACAAAAAAGTTATTTTTATCGGCCACAGTCTGGGAGGAATTCTACTACGCAGATTATTTCTCGCCGGCGCGCCGAATCCTCCGGATTATTCGGACGGTCTCTTAGTTCGCGATGATCTGAAAAGTGTTGCTGAAACGAATCACCCTTGGGCCGCCCATGTTGATCGTATTATTCTGCTGGCCTCATGGGATAGTGGATGGAGCATTAGAACTGGGGAGGCGTGGAAATATTGGTTCGGTCTGAATCTATTGGGTTTTTGGGGACGCTTCTCCGAAATCATCCCTGTTCTGCCCAAAGCTCTTGATTTTCGCGGACTTGGACGCACAATGCTCGATATGCGCTTGGGGGCGCCTTTTATCGTCCAAACTCGCTTGTTATGGATGGCCTATCGCCGGTGGCATAGCGTTTCGCTACGTGGCTCATACAATCAAAAACAAGATCGCATGCATAAGTTGGAGGAGCCTCCAAAAGAAGCAGTTAACCCGCTAGTTATTCAAATTATCGGAACGCAAGATGATTTCGTTTCGCCTCTGGACCAAGTGGTGGATCACGATATTGAAGAGGCTGCAAAAGATAACGCAAGTGGCTTTAACTCACAGTTCAAGAAATATTATCTACTTGAAATGCCGTATGCCAATCATAAAGACGTTATTAATCTCAATGGACAACAAGGCAAAGATCGCACTGAAATATTTCAATGCGCATTGAGTGACAACCTAAAAGAGATTGAAAACTGCGCACGTAACCCGGCATATTTTGAAGACAGGCCGATAAAGCCAGATTCTGATGTACAAAATGTCGTTTTTGTCATGCATGGCATTCGCGATGATGGCTACTGGACTCACCGTATTGCCAAAGCCGTCAAGGAGGAAGCTTCACTTAATAAACCGGATATGCAGTCCTGGTGTCAAACTTATGGCTATTTTCCAATGGGGGCGTTTCTTTTACCCTGGATCCGGCAACGGAAAGTTGAGTGGTTCATGGACAAATATGTCAGTGTTAAAGCCTGTTACCCGAACGCCACGATGCATTATGTAGGTCATTCAAATGGAACCTATCTTGCCGCAAAATCCCTTGAAGATTATCCGGCCGCACGCTTTGGGAGAATCTATTTCGCCGGCAGTGTTGTGCACCCGCACTTTGACTGGTCCACAAAAATTTCTCAAAGAAGCGTTGACAGGTTTCATAATGCAAGAGGGGCAACCGATTGGGTTGTCGCACTCTTGCCGAAAAGCGTCGAATATTTCACCGATCTCGGCGGCGCCGGATTCGATGGATTCATAGTGCCAGACTGTCATAATAATAAAATTACGCAATCGGAATATTTTGCAAAAGGCGGACACGGCGGCGCTATCCAGGAAGGACATTGGTCCGAAATCGCAAAATTTATTGTGACTGGCAAGAAGCCGTTTGCATCGGATGAACCAGGAGGGTTGTTTCAGCAAAAACAAGCACGTTGGCTGGACATTTTTTCTCGGTTCCGTATAGGAATTCCGCTCGCGTTTACGATTGCGGCACTACTTGGACTTTTTGTTTTCTCTTTATGGTTACCATGTGAATATCGCCATTGGCCAACATTAAATCTTACGGAAGGATGGAATAAAATTTGGATCGGCGCACTAGCGGCCTTTTTGATGTTGCAGATTTTTCTAAAACAAGTGCCAAAACCAGAAAAGGAAGCAGGAAAATTTTCACTTTTGTTAATGTTAATAAGTATATTTGGAACTGCTAATCTGATATTTACATCCTTTTTTGCCGATAGCTCAGAATTTTCAAAACTTGACCCTTCACGTTTTGATATAGCAAATCACACTGCAGGGGCATATCTTACACTTGTCGGCTTTATCATGTTAATTCGCTTCATTCTTACTCGGTTTTAGGGCCATAGGATGGGCTCCAAGCGGGACGGGGTTTGCAACCCCGTCTCTAATGTTTCTAACTAAAGAGCCAAACTTAGAAGCTGTTTGGAAATTCTCCGCCAAGGCCACATCTGATATGGCATGCAGCCATAACGCTGTAAGGTGGATTCGCCGCTAGGCAATCCACCGCGAACGAATCCACGTAATATGATCCTCGCTCGATTATTTCCAAGCGAGTAGCCTGGATGAAGCGTAGAGGAATCCAGGGCTTCGGAGCTACGATCACCCCGTATTTCGCTATGCTTCATACGGGCTACACAATTTTTCAAATTTATTGATGGTGCGGTATGGTGTCGTATCGGCGAAATCGGGTTGCTGGAGGGACGTATTTCTTTACGGTGACGTTGCGGAATCGTTCTTCCGATGTTCTGGTTCGGCACGCTGGGCTACTGCGAAACGCATTTCGCAAGGTTCGGGCGGAACGGCCTTTCTCTATCGATGCCATTGTTATTCTT
>CAZJOY010000108.1:0-13352 GCA_964547705.1 uncultured Methylobacter sp.
TCGTCTGGCAGACCGGCTCCGGCACGCAATCCAACATGAACGCCAACGAGGTGATTGCAAACCTTGCTATCGAGCGGCTTGGCGGCGTTATCGGATCTAAAACACCGGTTCATCCGAACGATCATTGCAACCGCAGCCAATCTTCGAATGACGCTTTTCCAACGGCCATGCATATCGCCACCGTCGAGCAGTTGCACCATCTACTGACTCCCGCGCTCCAGCATTTGCAGCGCGCGTTAGCTGAAAAATCCGAGGCATGGAACCAAATCATCAAGATCGGCCGGACGCATTTGCAAGATGCGACGCCGTTGACGTTGGGGCAGGAGTTTTCGGGCTATGCCGCGCAAGTGCAATTCGGCATCGAGCGGATCAATGACAGCCTGAAACGGTTGTATCCATTGGCGCAAGGCGGAACCGCGGTCGGCACTGGCTTGAATGCCAAGCCCGGATTCGGCGATAAGTTTGCCGTGGAGGTAGCTAAATTTACCGGGCTACCGTTCGTGTCCGCAGTCAATAAATTCGAGGCGTTGGCCGCTCACGATGCGTTGGTGGAAATCTCCGGCGTATTAAATACGCTAGCGGTCAGCCTGAATAAAATCGCCAACGATATTCGCTTGTTGGGGTCAGGGCCGCGTTGCGGCATCGGCGAATTGTCGTTGCCTGAAAACGAACCCGGTTCGTCGATCATGCCGGGCAAGGTCAATCCGACCCAATGCGAAGCGATGACGATGGTGTGCGCGCAGGTGATCGGTAACCACACCACCGTGACCTTTGCCGGCGCGCAAGGGCATTTGGAATTGAATGTGTTCAAGCCGGTCATCATTTACAACGTGCTCCAGTCTATCCGGCTGCTGGCCGATGCGGCGGTCAGTTTTACCGATCACTGCGTGGTCGGCATTGAGCCGAATATCGACCGTATTGCCGAGCTTATGGAAAATTCTTTGATGCTGGTGACTGCGTTGGCGCCGCGCATCGGTTACGACAATGCGGCCAAGATTGCGAAGCTGGCTTTTAAAAATCGCAGTACGCTACGTGAGGAGGCGGTTTCAGGCGGGTTTGTGACTGAAGAGGAATTCGACAGCTTGGTTCGGCCCGAGGAAATGATTTATCCCAAATAAAGCAAGGACGTAAACGCGAGCCGGCTGTCGTTTGACCTCATTCAAAAAAACAAGAACTCAAATCGGGCGTTTTGGCTTCTTTGGACATTTTGCTGTCATGGATGATTTGGAAGGCTTTATTAAAATCGGCGTTCGTGAAGGTGCTCGTTAAATGCGCGCATAAACAATAGACGGCTGAATAATCGTCGGTAACGCCGGAGCTGCAATTGTTAATTTTGTCGCATAGGATACGGATGATCGAAAGAATATAGCCGTCATGCCGCCATGTTATTGGCGAGTCCGCAACATCTTCCCCTCGCATCGCTACGGCCCGCAATGCGCAATAGGCAAGATTGACCAGCCCCGATAAAATTTCAACCATGTCGCCTTCTTTAATGGCTTTCAATACGCCGCTGCCTTCATCCATCAAAAACGCCTGACGCATAACAATATCCATGTCGGATAATCGCTCAGCGGTCCCATGCTCGGCTTGCCGAAATGAAGTTAAGTCATGGAACTCTCTAACTAATTTTAGATGTTTATTCATGGTCTTATCCTCTGTCTGTTACAGCGGTTTGGCTTCAAGGCTGGACCCGGTTGTTTTGCCCAGCCTTTGGAGTTGTTTGAATACCAATATAAGCGATTTATTCGAGCGCTATCTTTCCCTGAATGCAATGATTGACGCCAAGAGCAGGGGCGTCCAGGGTCATTTTGACTTCTATGGTTTCGGAACCGTTTAGCTTACCGGCTTCAATCGCTTTCAGAACCGCATGCTCAATCTCGCGTTGCGAGGTGATGCCGACATTCTTGAGATATTTTCTGACTTCTATGTTCAATGTATCTTCGTTCATTTGGTTCTCCTAAAGGTAAAGCTTCTTTATTGACATCCATGTGGATTCAAGCTGGAGTAACGGGATGGTTTTCCTGATGAGCCGTAACTTGTCCCAATAGTACGCATACCGCTGCTAAAAAGGAATAGGTAAGATCGAGTATACGGTTCTACTGAAAATAATGGCCGAGGCAATCCAGCAGGGTCTGCAAAGCGTTGTCGCTCTCGGTATTAACCGTTATCAGGCAGGATTGCTCTTGTTCGGATAGCGGCTGCGCGGAGTGCTGTTGCCGATACAGCACGGCTACAGTCGCTTCGGAGGCATCGCCTTGCCGCAGGTTAATGCGTCTGCACAGTTCTTGGTCGGATGCTTGAAAGCTGACGATATGAAACGGCACGCCACAGTCCGCTGCAAGCTGCCGGAACAGGCCGCGTTGCCCTGCTTTAAGGAAGGTAGCGTCGATAATGGCCGGGAAGCCGGCATCGAGCACTGTTTTGGCAAGTTCTTTAAGATGTTGGTAGGTTTTCAGGGTTGCTTCTTCGGTATAGAGGCCGCTATCGGTTTGCGCATTAGCGCGATAACCGAACAGTCTTTTGCGCTCTATGTCGGAACGTATCTGGAACGCGCCGATTTTTTCGGCGAGTTGGGCGGCGATAGTGGATTTGCCTGAACCGGAGTAGCCGTGAGTAATGATCAGGACGGTTTGGCGATGACGGGTAAAACGCACGGCCAGATCGGCGAATGTCGTGTATTCGCAAAGCGCCTGCCGGGCAGCTTCGCTTTGTTGCTGCGCCCTGCGTAATAACGAAACTTTAGCCCGCACCAGCGCGCGGTAAACCAGGTAATAACGCAATAAAGCCAGGCCATGATAATCGCCGGTATGCTGTAAATAGCGGTTAAGAAAGCGGTAGGCATAGTGGTTGTAACTGAAATGCAGCAGGTCGATAAACAAAAAAGCCACTTCGCTGATCACGTCAATCCAGCGCAGCATCGGGTTAAATTCGATGCAGTCGAACAGGACTACCTTGCCGTTGATCAATGTGATGTTGCTCAGGTGCAGGTCGCCGTGGCATTCGCGCACATAGCCTTGTTTTTTGCGATCCTGCATCAGGCTGGTCAGATGAGCTCCTTCGCTATCGCCCCATTGCCGGATATTTTGCAACTGCTGTTTTTGCGCGTCATTAATCAATAAGGGCCTGATATGCTCGAAATTTTCGGCAAACCAATGCGTGATGTTGGCGCTGTCGCCATATGGGGAGTTTTGATCGGTCCGGTCAATGGTTTCATGAAAATCGGACACAATCTCGGCAAGTTGATCGATTTCATCAGTATTCAACCGGTCGAGTTTGGCGTATTCGCTGAGCAGCTGACCTGAAGGAAACCGGATCATTTTGACGGCATATTCGATGGCTAAGCCCGTTCCGCCAAGTTCAGGTCGATCCGGCGTTCCGGTGATCGGAACCACTTCAAGATACAGTTCGGCGGCCAAACGCTTGTTTAGTCTGAGTTCTTCAGTGCAGCAGAAACGGCGCTTTTCCAGCGTGGAAAAATCCAAAAAACCGAAGTTAACCGGTTTTTTGATTTTGTAGGCGTATTGTTCGGTCAGCAACAGCCAGGAGATATGGGTTTCAATGATTTCGCAGTCATTAGCTTCAGATAAGGCTTTAATTAAGGCGAGGTTGGAATCTGACTCGGTGTTACCGCTCATGTTTTGTAATCCTTGGCTAAGCAATGGTCAGATGGTATTACGTCAATGGCATCGGGTGCAATAATGGAAAGAGATAATCGGAGTAGGGTACGAGACTGTGAAAGTATTCGTTTTAGAACAAAAGCAAAAGCGTTCACCACGAAGGCACGAAGGACACGGAGTTTTCAGTACATTGAGTTTAAAAAAATATTTTTCCTTCGTGATCTTCGTGCCTTCGTGGTGAACAGTTTTTTAAACTAATTTTGATAATACTGTCTCTCGTACTCTACAAAGTTACAAAGCTGTTTTCATCGCCAGCGTCAAAATAAAATCGGTTTCTATCTCAAGCTCCGCAACCTCTTTAATGGCTTGCTGGACGCTTTCATTGGCGCGCCATGCAAAAGGCGTCATCTGTAACAAGGCGATTCTTTGTTGCGAATCCGGCGCGATTTTATAACTGATGCGCTGCATGTCGATGCGCTCAAAACCTTGCGGCAGTGTGCTTTCCAACGCATGTTCCTTGACTTCGTTGTAGATGAATTCCTTCAACTGCCATAGATGCCTCGGTCCCGGCGTTACGGTCAGCAAAAAGCCAGACGCTTTCAATACCCGCTTGAGCTCATCGTCATTTGACGGAGCGAATACCCTGAGCACCAAATCAAAATAGTGGTCCGCATAAGGCAGCCGGTTTGAGCTTGCGACGATAAAGCGGGCATTAGGCTGTTTTTTGGAGGCAGCGGCCACCGCAAATTTGGCAATATCAACTCCGTACAACATCATCGTGTTTGAGCAGTTGGCCTCAATCTTCCGGCTGTAATAACCTTCGCCACAGCCTAAGTCCAGCAAATGTTGGGGGCGGTTTGCATCGATCATCATCGCCACGGCTTTAGCCATCGGTTCATAGAAACCTGCTTCCAAAAACTCGCGTCTGGCCTGCATCATCTGTTTGTTATCGCCGGGTTCCGCGGAATGCTTATGCTGCACCGGTAAAAGATTCAGATAGCCTTCCTTTGCAAGATCAAAGTGATGGTTGTTCTCGCAAGCATAACTTTTGGCTGAGGGGGTTAGCTGTAGCGGGGCCGCGCAAATCGGGCATAAATAGCAGGAAAGCGGATCGTGAACTTGATGCATGTAAGCTGGGACTTTTACCGGCAAGGCGGTGAAAAGTTTTAGATGAGGAATGGTCGATTTAATTGAAAGACAGGATCAACTGAAGTTAACCCTGTCTCAGCTAAAAGCCGGATCTAATGATTATACCCAAAGGGCATAAGTTTCGTTTGAGCAGACAAGCTGCTCAACTCAGCTTTAGATTGACTTGAAAAAGCCTAATGCTTTGTTTAATTCAGCAATAGCTTTGGGTTCATCGGCACTCTTACCGATGATTTGAGCTTTAATAAGGCTATCAAGACCTTGTTTTACAACAGCTTCGTGACCTACGATGCCTTCAGAAGCGGTACGTGCCGCTTTTTCATGTCCATAAGCGGCATTGAAATCGTGTTTGTTGATTTCAGCGATTGCTTCTTCGATGTGAGCGATAACTTCATTTGCTTTTGCATCTTCAGCCAAAGCAACGGTGCTTGCACCTAAAGAAATAGCCATAGAGAAAGTGAGTACTGCTTTTTTGAATAAATTCATCATATACCTATGAGGTGTTTTGGTGTGCTTTCCAGATTTTCTCTGAAAATTAATGATTGAAAGGGAACATTACCTTTCAGTGCCTATCATATACGAATAACCGATTCCTTATGTAGCCAAATTTTATATTTGAAAATATATTTCAGGACAGAAAAGTCAGGGTTGCTCGCTTTGTTGTTATTCAGGTTGTTGTTTTTTATAGGCTATTGGTGAGTTGAAAGGCAAGAAGTCAAAAAGTCAGAAAATGACGATTTGTTATTCTTGGTTCGTATTGGTAGCACTAAAAAGTATTGCTAATTGCTAGCGCAAAGTTCCAACCACTGAACCATTTCTAAGTTTACTTTGTGCTCGGCAGAATCTTCGTTTTGAGCTGATTCTTTGAGATTTACGCGCCATAACTCAAGTGTATATTTAATGAGGTCTATTTCGATGTTTAATTGTTTACCCGTGCTCATTGCCACTACGCGAAGACCAAGCCAGAGTTGAAACTGCCATTCTTCTACTTTGATTGCTTCTGGTCGATGCGGTAATACTTCGATAGGTAACTTGCTCAACTGGCTAAGAGGCACTTTCTCGAACAAGTCAGCCTTTGTGCTCCAACCACATAATGAAGCACATCCCAGTAATTGGATGATCGCGCTTTGCTGATTGCGGGCGACTTGGACAAACTGGGCGCATTCTCGATGGAGTCTGGTGTCAAGATCAATGTTCAGAAATCGTTTCATAACCTCGGTTGGCTGATACAGTGCAAGCCTGCGTAAACCATCCGCAAGCGATCCTGGACTCGCCTTTAAAAATTGCAAACTCAGCCAATTATTAGCGAACAATCTATCAAGAAATGTTGGTACAAGAGAGCTATTGTTTGAGTCCGAGTTTTCTAAAAGACAAGTCACACCTATAAGGCCTCGTTGATTTGATGGAAAATCGTATGAGCTAGCCCGTCTAAGCATTACTGTGACTAGAGAAGTTTTGTGGTCTTCTCTACCAACATTTTTACACAATCCTACCAGTCTAGTTGCGCCAATCATGAACATACTAGGGGCTTTTTCTAACTCTTCCCAATAGCTATTTGGTAGTAGATCTAATACTTTTTGAGTAAAGGTGTTACCTGCTAATAGACAGAAATCTCCAAGACTAAATAGTGGTGTGCTTTTTACCAGTTCCAATAATCTCTCGGGCCTGTCCTCGAATGCTTGCCATACCGGTTCGGTAGTATGTCCTTGATGGTTAATAATTTTCAAAAAAGTAATAGCGCGACCTGGTGAAGTTGCCCAAATACGTGCAGCCAGTTTTTCTGGTTCTTGAATAAGCGCTTCCCACAGTGTATCGGTATTGATTTCGTGCTGTGCCGCACTTTTTATAAATAACTCAATACTCTCTAACTTTGCTTTCCAAGTTTGAAGAGCTAATGCAGCCGAATTGTGCGTAATGGCCTGCCATAATATTGCGGCATTTCTGTTATGTCGCTTTGCGCTATTAAGAAATGAAGCAAGCGTCTCAAGCGTTGCTTCAGATGTACGTACGGCTAGTTTCGCGGGATTGCTCTCTAGTGCTTGCCATAGAGGTTCTGTATTACATCCTTGAGCTTTTGCCGTATTGAGGACTGTGATAACATCCTTTAAATGTGACTCCCAAGCAAGTTCGGCAAATGCTATCGGATTGCTCTCAAGGACTCTCCACATTGGTTCGGTGTTACGGCCTTGTTTTTTTGCAGTTCCTTGATAGGAATTAATATTCTCAAGTGTTGTTTTCCATACCTGATCGGCGAAATGTTTGGGGTCTCTTTCAAGAAGCTGCCATAGTTTCTCAATCTCCTGCTCTCTTTGCAGGGTTGTATTTTTAATTCGGCTACTGTGCTTGCAACTAACTTTTTTTAAATGTTCGTCCGCCGATATAACTTCCGTACCTTCAAGCGCTTCCCAGAGTGGCAAAATGTTGAGGCCATGTTGTTTAGCAATACTGAAAAATTCGATACGGTGTTTAAGAGAAGAAATTCTCATACGATCAGCAATTTTAAGCTTTGCCATCTTCTCCCATATTAAACTCACTTTCAAACTACATTCATTGGCTTCAACCAAAAATTTTGATATTTCAGGCAGAAGTTCATCGGATAATTGATCGGCAATCTCTTCTAAATTATTCGTAAAAATCGTCCAAAGCGGTTCCGCATTGCGACTGTCTTCCTTTGTAAACACTAATAAATTTCTTATTGACTGGAGCGAATTTGGTGTTTTTAGTGCAATTGCTATTAATTCTGTTCCTTCTCTTTCTAGAATTTCCCATAAAATACCAGAGCTTAGTTTACAGTCTCTGGAAATTTTCAATAAAGATAGCAGTGTAGATAATCTTGTTTGCGTAATTATTTTGGATTCATTTGCATTTTGAGCCTCAAGCTCAAGCTCATGCCACAGCGGCTGAACATTCCGACCGCGGATCATGGCAATGTTTATCAAATTACCGATTATTGTTAGCGGTGATGGATTTCCGGATACATGTTTTATTAAGTCTCTCGGTTCATTTTCGATTGTTGACCAGATGGGGTCTAAATTAATGCCTCTCTCTTCAATAAGCGAAAAAAATTTTTTATCTCCTTCAGATTTTGCCATGAATATTGCTAGTTTCATTGGCTTATCGGCGATTGTTTTCCATAGGCTCTCTAAAAGATTATCTTCGATAACTTCTACTTGCTTTTTTCGGCGTAAATAATGGATATATTTGTTGTTACGTGATTCCACCAATGACATGAAATGGACAGCCATTTTGAAATCAGTGTTCCAAAAAGAATCATCTATTCTGCTTGGTTCATCTTCGATAGCTTGCCAAAATAGAGAAGTATCAAAACCGCATTCGCGACAGAAATTTAAGAATCTGACGATTTGGGCTAACGATTCCGAACATAGCCTTCCCACTAATTTATCAGGACTATTTTCCATAGCTTGCCAAAAGAGAGAAGTATCAAAACCGCATTCGCGACAAAAATTTAAAAAGCTGATGATTTGGGCTAACGATTCCGACCATAGCTGTCCCACTAATTTATCAGGACTATTTTCGATGATGGCCCAAATACTTTTTACATTGCGTCTATCCTGTTGTGCAAACTTTAACAGTCGAATAACTTGCGCCAAGGATGATTTTCTCAGGTAGGCAGTAAGCTCTTCTTCGCGCGCCTCAATAGCTTGCCATATAGGTATAGTATCCAGAGCTATTGTCCGGGCTTTTTCTAATATGGAAATAGCATCATCTAATGACTGTTCATTAGTGAATGAAATCAACCAGTCAGGCTCTCTTTTTAGGGCTTGCCATAATGATTTAATATCACGGTTATGCCACTTGGCTGCCCGATGTATAACCTCTACACCTCGGAGTTTAGTTTCCCAGGTACGCATCGTAAACTTTTCAGGATGGTCTTCAATCCCTTGCCAGAGTAGATCAACATTTCGGCCTTGTTTCTTGGCCTCTACAAGGAAATGACCAACATCTTCAAGGAAGCTCTCACCGATAAGCGTATTGAGTTTATCGGGCTCTGATTCAAGGGCTTGCCATAGTGGAGCAGTCACTTGACCGCGCCATCTAGCGGATTTAAGAAAGTAACCCACAAAACAAAGCGGTGAACTCCATGCGCGTTCGGCAAATTTTTCTGGGGTTACATTCATAACTTGCCATAATGTTTTTGTGTTGCGACCGTCTTGTTTAGCGGCATTGAAGAAAATGCTAGCTTGTTGTAGCGGGAGTTCCCATATGTATTTGTTTAATTTATCAGGTTCACTCTCAACCACCTGCCAACATTGGTCGATAAGCTGATATTGCTGTCCAAGCCGTGCTTCCCTAACAAGAGCCAAAAAATTCAGTAATGAAAGCTCGGAGACCAACTTAGAGATAGTAACGAAGTCACTTGCCAGAAGAGTCAGCAACATATTGCGCAAGTAGAGGTTTTCTTCTTGTCTGAAGCGTTGGCAAAGTGTTGTTGCCGTGGGTAAATGGTGCTTTGCCGCTGTGAGCAATACCATCTCTTTGTTAATGGCATGTGGTTGCGCGGCTAATATAAGGCTTCCCCAGCCTGGCTCACGAAGTCTAAATGATTTGTTTTCACCATATAGTCCAGTTTCCACGCGAGCAGCCAGTCCAAGATGTAATAATTTGTCGGTTTCATTTGGAAACGGTAGCGCCATGCACGGGATTGCTATTTCCAATTCTTGGGAGGCAAACACAGACAAGCAGATTAAGTTTTCTAAATGGTATTCGTCCAGTTTTTTAAGCCATTTTTCTCGAACCCAGTTAGCAGCTGCTTCTGGAGGTAGTTCCCAGTTACCTTTGATGAATTTATGTAAACGGTCTAGTACTGCAAGGCAAAATGCGTTCAGAGCACTACCAAAAGTCTGGTGCCATTGACTTAAAACGCTCTCTGGAGGCTCAATCCATGTCGCGGCGTTTGGGATAAATCGTTTATGGATACTTTGCGCGATGTGCTTGAGATCTTCTGGTATAAGCCGAAGTACAACAGCTGGATTATCAGGATATTCTTCAAAGAAGGAGCTATCTTGAGCAGGTGAAGTGATGACTGTTCGTTGCATGCGGGTTCCAATTAGCAAGAGTCTACTGTCACGTGGAATATCTTTCCAACAGTCCCATAGCTTGCGGGCGAGCTCAGGTTGATGGTGAGTATTATCAATGATAAAGAGCGTGTTAGGACGAGTTAAACGTTTTAGTGCGATGATCGCTTCTATATCCATTTCTTCAGTATCACTATCAAACTTGATATCGGCAAGATCCAAATAGAAGACTGGGTATCCCGTTTGTTCCGAACGGGTAGCGATTCGTAAAGCAAGCGTTGTTTTACCAACTGAAGCCAAATCTAGAACGAAAGCCCAGCCGTGTTCTTGCAGTCGCTTATGGACTACGGCATCTGCTTTAAGCGAGGGTACATCACCATTCAGGTATTCCTGCAGTGACGGAAATGGAACATTATTGGGTTTTGATGATGGCGATCGAAATAGTGGAAAATCTTCATCAATGAGAACAAAAGGAAAGCAGCGCGCAGTTGGTGTTATTGAGTTTAAGATTTTTGGTAAATCAGAGAAGTCAGAAAATCCTACGTAAACTATATTTTTGGGCTTATCTGGTCGATTTTTCAATGCAAACGCTTTTTCTTCGGTTGTCAAAAAATAATGATCAAGTGGCCCATGCTCCCATTTTTTTCCCCATTCAAGTAGACGTCCCAGATTGGGGTCGTCTAGTCCATCTCCGCAGCCAACATAGATCCAAGACCATTCAAGCCAAAGACTTTTGAATGCTGCTTGGATTTTTTCGTCTTCAACAACGCGCTCGTAGGAACTTTTCCCTAGTACCACTGAAGATGGTTTTTGCCAGTGACCGTGTATGTGCAAGATGCCATCCCGCTGGCGATTAATAACTTGCAAGAAATTATCGGGGGCTTCCCAGGTGACTGGCGGCAGTTCAGTAACATCGGAAAGTAAGTTGTCGTAGTTTGTCGTCATCAGCAATGCGCCTGCTTGCTGAAGATTTCGAAGGGCATTAAGAGTCTCGTCTCGTCCTGTTAATGGTTTAAAATCACGGAAAGCAATTTCTAGCCAATCGGCAAAGGCCTGTGATTCAGGGAAAGATAGACTTTCTTCAACATTGTTTGCATGCTTAAGGGCAAGTTCCAAATTGAATGGATTGAAAGCATTCTGTAGGAAGCCAATCAATGTATTCCCGTAACTTTCTGGGAGTCGGCTAGTCTGAACTAAGTACTTAATTCCATGCTCAATTAACCCGGCCCAAGACGCATGGGGAATACCTGTCGCTCCCATAGAGATGCCTGCTCCTACTACTACAAGTACCTTGGGTTCATTCTTTTCTAAAAGTTTAGTGAGCTGGGTAAGGTTTGAGGGCAAAGCCATGGTTATATCAGTCCAATTACAGTGTGTCGGGTACAGTGAAACGCATCAATACAAGGTTTTTATGAGGAGACACGTTCGTGATTCAGAACATCTTGCGGCCCTAAGCTTTGCGCTAGAGGTGCTCTGTTATTGTGACGTAAAAGGATGTTGATGTATGTAAGCCTAGGCTGAGTTTTTTGTAAGCCTATATCTCGCGAGTGATAACGGCCTTTCGTTAAGTTTCAATTCGTGAGGAAATGAATAACTTGTGAAAGGCTGAATCCGATTTCACTAAGCCGGCATGAGCGGATACGCGTTTTGTATCTGCTCATGGTCACTGAGTCTTCGTAGTTTTAAATTGCTAAGCTGGCTGTACTGAATAGTTAGGGCTAACTATGCACTAACCTGGGCAATCCAGTCTTGCAGATTGTAATAGTTGGTAATGCGGGCGACTTTGTTATCGCGGATTTCAAAAAAAGCGCCGGCAGGCAGGCGGTATTTTTGTCCTTTTGCTTCGGGCAGGCCTTCATCGGTTGTCAGGTATTCGCCCAATACAACGAATTCGGCTGCGGCGCGTTTGCCGTCGGCTGTGGCCATGATGACCATATCGACCAGTTCTTCTTTGTAGCTGTCGTTCATGCCGCCCATGAAGTTGCGGAACGCGTCTTTGCCGACTTCGCGTCTGCCTTGGTTGATGTCGTGGATCACATCGTCTGTCAACAGGTTCAGGAAAGTGTCCATATCGCCGGCGTTGAATGAGGCATAGTATTGTTCTATCAGGTTGATGCTTTCTTGGTTCATAGTTCTTTTGTGGTTAATGTTAAAAAAATTAGATTGTCCTGACTTCGGCTAATAAGTCAGGATGGCGGTCAAGTACCTTAAGTAGTTTTATAAGCGCCAAAGGTGGCTTGGTTTTACCGTTTTCATAGCGCGAGAATGCATTAACTCCCCCGCCAAAAATTTCTGCCGCTTCGCGCTGGTCAAGATTGAGCTTTTTGCGAACGCCGGCGATAAAGCTTGGATCAACAATTGTTGCGTTCACTTGCTTGCTGAATTCCCGCATTAACGCACTGGTACGTTCGGCTTCATTTATTTCAAGAATAGCTTCACCGCAGGCCGGGCAGAAGTCGCCTGTCACATCAGGGAGAATTGTCGATTCGCCTTTGTAGGTGTAGGGCATGTCACGCGTGTCATGCACCAGCTCAGCCTTTGCACAAATTGGACATTTCATAATCATAGCTCCTTAAATGACACGATAAGCACATCATTGATAACGGTCAGTTTCAGGTAAACTTCCCCGGAAGTGGTGTTAGGTCGATATACATCTTGCCAGATTTTATGGTCGGCGTGTGTCGTCATGCTTTTGTAAAAATCCTTCGCAGTTAAAGCCATAACAACGCCGACCATTTCATTAAAAGAGAATCCGAGCGCCTCACCACCAGCCAGCGCAGATAGGGTTGTACGAACCTTTCCTGCGGTAATCATGGATTTGATTACGGATAGCTGGCAATGCGGCGTGCTCTTCTCCATTCAAGTATTGTTAACCTAGTTGGTTAGCTATGACAAGCTGTGCCGATCAATCTTTCTCCCAATTATCCCGCAAGGTTACGGTACGGTTAAACACCAGCTTGCCGTCAACGCTGTCTATCGCATCAAAGCAAAAATAACCGGTTCGTTCGAATTGATAACGGCTTTCCGGTTGCGGATTAGCCAGGCTGGCTTCCACTCGGCAATCGGTCAGGACCTCCAATGAGTCTGGGTTTATCACGTCGAGAAAGTTCTCTTCATTGTCCGGATTAGGCACGCTGAATAAGCGGTTATACAGGCGCAGTTCGGCCGGGTGCGAGTGCTGCTCGGAAACCCAGTGAATGACGCCTTTGACTTTGCGGCCTTCGGGATTTTTGCCCAGTGTGTCCGGGTCGTAGCTGCAACGCAGTTCGGTGATGTTGCCGTCGGTGTCTTTGATGATTTCGTTGCACTGGATCACGTAAGAACCGCGCAAACGGACTTCGCCGCCTTCGACCAGACGTTTGAACTTTGGCGGCGGTACTTCGGCAAAATCGTCCCGTTCGATCAATACGACTTTGGAGAACGGCACGATGCGTTTGCCCAGTTCCGGTTTTTGCGGATGATTACTGACTTCCAGTTGTTCAACCTGGTCTTCCGGATAATTCTCAATGACCACGCGCAACGGTTGTAAAACTGCCATGGCTCTGAGAGCATT
>CAZJOY010000109.1:0-5536 GCA_964547705.1 uncultured Methylobacter sp.
AGAAAACCTGGAAGGTCTAAGGCACTAAGTAGTTGCACGGATTTAACAAGGTTCATAAGCAGTAGATACTTGATCATCGGTTTTAGATGCTTCGATAAAACATTTTTATTAGTTTTAACTCGACGAGAAGTTCGATAATGAAAAATCACTTATTAATATCGATTGGACTTGCGCTTTTTTCTACAGCGGTGCCAGCAGTTGAACCGGCCAAGCCTCAGCCGGTCGATGAAGTGCATCGACGCGCACAGCAAGTGGTGCCTTATGCATTGGATCAAGCCCTGCAAACGTTTAGTAAAACTGTTCATGGCGGCGTTCAACATGTTGTCGCCAAATCGGCAGACAACACCAAGCAGATAAAATTGATTCAGCAACATCTCTCTAAGATTGCCGATGAATTCAGGAAAGGCGATTTTTCTGTGACTGAACGTGTTCACGGCCCGAATATGCCGGGTCTGGCTCAGTTGAAAACGGCCAAATCCGACGATATAAAATTTGAATATAAGCCATTGGAAAATGGCGCGCAGATTCACTATTCAACTGAATATCCCCAATTTGTTCAGGCTCTCCATACCTGGTTTGACTCCCAGCTGAGAGATCACGGCAACGACGTCATACCGGGACATAGCCGGGACCATTCAGCAATCTCGGAATAAATTGATCGATGACGCCTACCATCGATCAATTTATTGGTCAGAACGAATAATTACGCGGCTCGAGTATCTAAACAGCAATAATCTGGAATAACACATTATGCCATTACGTAATCTTGAAACATGGATGTGGGCTGAAGCTTGTGAAATATTGAATCGAGCGGACCGCTTGCATCGGCAGTTTTTTAGGCCGGCTTTTATGAGTGCCAAACGGCCGGCGTGGGAACCACCGATCGATATTTACGAAACCAATGGTGAATTCAAAATTATGATCGCGTTACCGGGCGTTGCTCAAGAGCATTTAAATGTAATACTTGAAGGAGATCATTTGATTATTGATGGACAACGACATCTACCGGACAGCTCTCAAGCGTATATTCGACGCCTGGAGATTCCCTATGGACGATTTCAGCGGCGTATTGAACTGCCTGCGGCATGTTTTGAAATCGACACTAGCGAACTTGTGGACGGTTGTTTGTTAATTTCACTACGGAAAATATAAGGGTTGTTTATGCAAATCAAGGATCTGAAAAATCTACTTCTGGGATCAACAGCGAGTACGGAAGAGCCATCTTCAGAAATCAAGCAGGAAGCTCCGTTAAAATTTCCACCTGTTCCGAGCGATGCAATGATCATTGTACCGATGCGCGGAACCGTGCTCTTCCCGCAAAACGTCTCGCCATTGGTGATAGGCCGTAAAGCTTCTATTTCGGCAGTGCAAGAGGCGGTGCGTTCGGAAAAACCGATCGGGTTGCTGATGCAGCTGCGAGATAAAGATGAAGAACCCAATCCGGACGATCTCTATCCGGTCGGAACTGTGACGGAAATTTTACGTTATATAACCGCGCCTGACGGCACGCATCATGTCGTTTGCCAGGGCGTGCAACGCTTTCGTGTGCAAGAGTTTTTACCGGGCTACCCGTTTTTGGTCGCCCGGATTGAACGTCATGAAGAATCTGAAACGAGCTCCAAGGATGTTGAAGCGCGAGTTATCACGCTGAAGCAAAAAGCGCTGGAAGTACTGGGTCAGACCAAACAAGTGCCCGATGAGCTGATTAATGCTATCCAAGCCATTAACTCGCCGTCGATGCTGGCCGACCTGGTCGCCAGCTACCTGGTTTCGAAGCCGATCGAGAAACAAGAGATACTGGGACTGTTCGACGTACAAAAACGTATCGACAAGATTCTGGAATTACTGAACTATCAAGCTGAAGTATTAAAAATCTCTAACAAGATTAATGAACAAACCCAGGAAACGATGGGACAGCGGCAACGCGAATTCGTTTTGCGGGAGCAAATGAAGGCCATCCAGAAGGAGTTGGGCGAAGAAGAAGGCGGCGCCGCCGAGATTGAAGAAATCAGCAACGCGATCACTGCCGCTAAAATGCCCGAAGAGGTCGAAAAACAGGCACGCAAGGAACTTACCCGCTTACAGCACATGCCGGACGCCAGCGGTGAATATTCAATGATCCGCGCTTACCTTGATTGGCTAACAGAGATGCCCTGGTCGGTCGCAAGAGCCGGCGTTATCGACATAGCAAGAGCCCGTGAAATCCTTGATGAAGATCATTACGGCTTGGTCAAAATCAAGCAGCGCATCTTAGAGTTTCTGGCCGTACGCAAGCTGAACCCGAACGGCAAAAGCCCTATTCTCTGTTTTGTCGGACCGCCCGGAGTCGGCAAGACCTCACTGGGACGCAGTATAGCCCGCGCAACCGGGCGTGAATTTGTACGCGCCAGTTTGGGCGGCCTGCATGACGAAGCCGAAATACGCGGCCACCGGCGCACGTATATCGGCGCATTGCCGGGCAACATCATTCAATCGATTCGCAAAGCCGGCACGAATAATCCGGTGTTCATGCTCGACGAAATGGACAAAATCGGTATAGGAGGATTTCATGGCGATCCGTCTTCTGCCTTGCTGGAAGTATTGGACCCCGAGCAAAATTCGACTTTCCGCGATAACTACCTGGCGGTCGCATTCGATTTGAGCCATGTGATGTTTATCGGCACAGCGAATGTATTGGACAGTATCCCCGGACCTTTGCGCGATCGGATGGAAGTCATTGAGTTGACCGGTTATACCACGGAAGAAAAACTTCAGATTGCCAAGCGCTATCTGGTAAACAGACAACTGGAAAGTAGCGGCTTAAACCCCGAGCAATGCACGATCACCGACAAGGCGATACTGACCATTATTCAGGACTACACACGAGAGGCCGGTTGCCGGAATTTGGAGCGTGAAATCAGCTCCGTATTTCGCCACGTAGCGATGCGCATTGCCGAAGATATTAACGTTAATCAACAGATCGACAGCGAACATATTCCGGGCATTCTAGGGCCGAAACGGTTTTACAGCGATGTCGCGATGCGCACCAGCGTTCCGGGTGTTGCGACAGGACTTGCCTGGACCCCGGTCGGCGGCGACATTCTTTTTATCGAAGCCACCCGCTTGCTAGGCGATGGCAAGCTGATCCTTACCGGCCAGTTGGGCGAAGTCATGAAAGAAAGCGCCCAGGCCGCATTAAGCCTGGTGAAATCACATGCTGACGAATTGGGTTTAAGCCCGGAAATATTCAAAACAAGCGATATCCATGTCCACGTACCGGCAGGCGCGATCCCTAAAGACGGCCCCAGCGCGGGCGTGGCGATGTTTGTCGCATTATTTTCCGCATTTTCCGAACGTACCGTGCACAAAGAGGTGGCAATGACTGGAGAAATCAGCCTTCGCGGACTGGTATTGCCGGTCGGCGGCATTAAAGAAAAAGTCATTGCCGCGGCCAGAGCGGGCTTAAAAACCGTCATGCTTCCGGCACTTAATAAAAAAGACTTTGAGGAAATTCCCGAAGCGGTCAGGAATCAACTCCAGTTTGTCTGGCTGGAAAATGTCGATGAAGCGTTAAAAATTGCCGTTGAGGATGCGCCTAAAACTTCTAGTCAGGAAAAGGTTTAAACAGTCGAGAGAGGAAAAGCCGTTCGCCCCGGCAGCACTTCTTAGGTTGATTGATTTTTTCGATATCTTGTCTACTCTTTAAATCAAGACTGAATCGGAGAAAAATCATGAAAACGATTATTTTCTTGAAAAGATTATTGGCCGTTGCAGGTTTAATTATTTGCTGCTCAGCACCGGCACAGACGAACCGCCCCAAGGCACTTAATAAACCCGTTCCACGTCCGGATTTAATATTAACTTTATCGGATCAACCGTTTGTTGAAGAAAAAACTACGCCACCAGTTAACTGGAACGTAGCTGTGAAGCATAACAAAGAGAACCAAGTGTTCACAGTAAAAAGAGTCCCGGTGAAGGTAAATTGCGATATGGATGTTATTCAGAACACGCTGGTCGATGCTCCTCTCAGCGACCGGATTTTCGGGGAATGCGATCTTCATTACCACTATTAAAATACCGCTGCACTTTCCGCCTTTCCTATTCCTAAGAGTCTGTCGGACTTAGCGAATCGACGTCAAAATAATTTCACTGAACATAGCCCCGGATGTAGGCCGGAATAAATCCGCCCGGCGTTAGCAAGGGCGGATGTTTCCGGCAATCGGAACGCCGGAAACGCCTATCCTGCGCTTAACGCGCGGACAGGCTTATTCCGGCCTACTCACTTCCGTTGTTTTTATTGTGCAAAAATTTATATCGTGGCAAACTCCGCCCCACCTTTTGCCCATCATCTAAGAACCTAATGCCGAACATTCCCGCCCCGCCTTCCAAACATACGATTCTCGCCTCCTGGCTGTTCGGCGCCTTGCTACTACTTTTTTATTTAGGCGTGTTCACGTTCGCCCCCGCCGAACTGCCAGCCTTTAAGCAGCAAATGCTCGCCATTATTTCCGCCTTGTTGTGCGCTTTGTTCACGTTTTTCTTTGTCGGCTCATTGCAGGTGACAGTTAATATCAAAAACGGCTGGGGCAAATTGGCGATACAAAGCGGCGGCGGGGCGGCGGCTTTTGTACTGGTATTGTTGTGGTGGAATAACCCCCAGCTTGCACCGATTAAAACTGAGCAAGCTAAACCGCTTGCCATTAACGCCACTACAGTACAACAAACCCAAGGTGCGCAAAGCCCTACGGTTATCAACAACGGCGGCAATACCACGGTCAACTACAATGGCATGCCGCCTGAACAAGCCCTCAATCTGGCAAAAGAACTCGGCGTAACCGAAGCGGCCTTGAGCAACTTTTTCAACATCCTGAAACAAGAAAATATCGCCCCCGCCGAGTACGACAAGACCTTACGCCAGATTGCCGAACGCCACCTGAAACTGATAGCCGACCTTGCCAATTTCCAATCCGAAGACCCCGACGTTAAAGCCTTGTTAAACCGGGCCGAACAGGTGTTGAAAGCAGGCGAATATGACCGGGCCGAGAGCCTCATCAACCAAGCCAAAGACAAAGACTTGCACGCGGCCAAACTGCTACAGGAAAACGTCGCTAAGCGCCTGCTTTCCGCCGCCGAAGCCGCCGCGCAAAATGGCGAGTTGAAAATGACGCAGATTAAATATCGGGAGGCCGCCAACTATTTTCAGGAAGCCGCCAGAATTGTCCCGCCTGAGTTTGCAGAACAGTTGGCTTATTATTTGAATCAGGCTGGTGTGGCTTTGTATCGTACGGGCAACTATGCAGAAGTTGAAGCCTTGTATGTCCGTAGCCTGTCGATCAGGGAGCAAGCTTTAGGCAAAGACCACCCGGATGTGGCGACCAGCCTGAATAATTTAGCCCTACTTTATCAAAACCAAGGCGAGTACGCCAAAGCCGAACCGCTGTATGTCCGCAGCCTGTCGATCAGCGAACACGCTTTAGGCAAAGACCACCCGGATGTGGCGGGCAGCTTGAATAATTTAGCCGAGCTTTATCGAATCCAAGGCGAGTACGCCAAAGCC
>CAZJOY010000109.1:5636-13299 GCA_964547705.1 uncultured Methylobacter sp.
AGTACGCCAAAGCCGAACCGCTGTATGTCCGCAGCCTGTCGATTTTTGAACAAGCCTTAGGCAAAGACCACCCCTCCACCAAAAAGGTCAGAAACAATCTACAAACCTTGCAAGCGCGACTTAAAGAACAAGCCCATAGTTAAACCGCACCGCCGAACAGCTGGGTATTCAGGCTAACGGCATTATCAGCCTTACCACAAAAAAGCCATTGCCAATTCCCAAGCTCCCAAGGCTGTGAAAGTATTTCACAATCCAATATGCCGCATTACCCTTACGGCTTACCAATAAGCGCAGAAACCTTTGCTCGCACTTCCGACAGTTCGGCAGATGACACTTTACCTTTGAAGCTAGCCTTGCGTGCTACCCAATCCAGGCTTTTGACTTGGTCGGCCAGTACCGCGCTTGAACAGTCGCAGGTAATCAGAACTTCGAACGGATACCCCTTTACTTGCGTCGTTATAGGACAGCAGAGCATCAGGTTTGTCTTGCCATTATAGATGGATGGGCTAAGTACCAGAGCCGGCCTATGGCCTGCCTGTTCATGACCGGCTTGTGGATCGAAATACATCCATACAATATCGCCGGCTTCTGGTATATAGCGGCGAACCATCAGAATACTTCCTTGCCGACAGCCGGGCCGAAGCTAACTTCATCGTGTATGTTTTCAGGAGTGATGTCAGCGAGTAATTTCTCAAGATCATAGTTACCGGGACGTATCGGCTCAATGACAATGCGGCCGTCTTCCTCACGCACCTCCACGGTTTGATCCAGCTTTAAGCTGGCGGCTTCCATTATGGCGGACGGGATACGCACCGATGCGCTATTGCCCCACTTTTTCACAGTTACACGCATTTTGGACCTCTATCGTATCGTCAAAATTAATAATATACCTGCCCCTTACACAGGTTTCAACATTGTCGATACAATACAGAGGCCGTTGCCGAAAGTAACGCTAGATTAGTTTTGAATGGAATCGGCCACATCAATCCTCAACACAAACCCACTTCGCGGCTAAAAACAACAACCCCATGATGGCGTAGGCTATAGCCCATTCCCAGGCCGGTGTTAACGACAGCGCGGTATCGCTGACCGTCCAGCGATACGAATGGATCAGGCCGCTGGCCGATAATAAACTGGCCGAACCGCTCCATAATGCCGCTTTGATAAAATGACGCTCGATAATGGCAACCGTTAATGCGGCCAGGATCATCGCGGTAAAAATAAAGCCTTGTTCCAATGCGAAAGCCCCGTGTATCCAGATATCCGACTGTTGAAAACGCGCCAGCATCGACTCCGAGAATGCAGGCATTTGCGCTGCGCCATAGTCGGCGGCGCGCACACCGCTTTTCGCCATGAACGCGCCCCAAGCGGCAATACCGGGAAGCAATCCCATCACCACTGCCGGGGCATGATTTTTGGGCGTTTCCTGAAAAGCCTGCGCCGCAATCACGATACCGATCCACAAAACAATCGCCATGCCGGCGTCGACCGGAATCGCCCAGGCAATATAGGATAAACTTCCGGTTAAACAGATCAGCGTAATGACCGTGCCGTTTAAAATCGAATAACCGGCGCGAGCGCCCATCGCTTTCCAGCCCGGGTGGCCGATATAAATCGTCGTAGGAAAGCAGGATCCAAACAGGCTGGCCGCTAACGTCCCTATACCGTTAACTGCTAACGAAGACTTTGTTGGATAGCTGTCCCCGGCCGCTTCAGCCGATTCGATGTTTTGTAATGAACCGATCACATTGAACAGGCCCATCGGAATAATGACCGACAGATAACTTAAGCTGTCTTTCGAACTCAGCACCTCGAATAAATCGCCGAATGCCGGTATCGGCAAATTCAAGCTTAAATCGTTGTGGGGCAACGCGCCGACAGGGGCTAAAGCCATTAACCAGGATAACAAAACGCCTAGAACGACGGCCACCAGCCCGCCCGGAATATTGCCGCGAAAGCGCAATTTGCCGAAATAGACCAATAAAATCACGCTCAGCGTGACCAAGCCGACAACAGGATGCGCATAGGTGCGAAACAAAAAACCTAAGGAAATAAACGTTAAGGCGATTCCCGACAAAGTCGATAACAACGCGGCGCGCGGCGTTGCTTGCCTGAGCCGCTCTACCACGAACGCGCCGCCCAATTCAATCAGGCCGGAGCCGAAACAGGCCAGTAAACCAGCCTGCCAAGCGATGTATTCGGGGTTTGCAGCCCCGGCAGCTTCTGCGACCAATTTTGCCGGCAGCATCACCAGGAAAATGTAGGCGAATAAAGAGACCGTATTAATGCCGTACGGCAATGCGCAAACATCATTGCGACCGGAAGATTCGGCCAATTTTTTAGCTTGGTAAGCGTAATATAAGTTGCCGATCAGCAACGAAACGGCTGCGCCGGGCAGAATGTGTTGATAAACCAGGTTTTCCGAAAAGCCCAAAACGTGCCGGCACAAATTCACGATCACCAATAATTGCACCAAATTATCCAGGGCCAAACCGAAAAAACCGTCAAGGTCAGCGCGTACAAACCATCTCATTGTGAAATCCTAAAAATTAAAACCGAAGTGTTGCTACTGGAGACACTTCTCGCGGTAAAAAGAAAGCAGTATAGCTGAGCTTGTTAAATTTAATCAGGAGTATGGCGCTCAAGGCGTTGCTGATGAATGCAGGCATTTATCCTGTCTGCGCTTTGGCTTTTCTGAAATAAGGAATAGGGTCAGAACTTGCTCAGTACACTACCGAGTTTCTGATGCACTATGCAGTGTCTGACCCATTTTTTGCTGGTTAGAGACTCCCTCAAGGTGAGCGTGCTCAATCCAGCTCTCGGCGAAAATTGCTAAATCAGTCAATGCTACCCAAAAAATCCCGCTTTCCAATTTCCAGGCCGTTGTGTCGGAGAATTGCGTAGACGGTAGTGACATGGAAATAGACATTGGGTAGTACAAAATCCAGCAGATAGGGCAAGCCCTCGAAGTTCAGTGTTCTATCATGCATAGGCAACGCAATCGTTCGATCTTCGGAACCGTCGATCTGCTCTGGCTTGAACGATTCGAGCAGCGCTATCGTCTTATCGATACGCGCCAACAGCTCAGGAAAGGTAGATTCATTATCCTCGTACTTTGGCGGCTCCACGCCGGCAAGTCTGGAAACCGCTCCTTTGGCAACATCGGTTGCTATCTGTACTTGGCGGGAAAGCGGGAACATATCCGGGTAAAGACGTGCATTGATCAGCACGGACGGATCAATTTTCTTCGCATCGGCGTAGACAATTGCTTTCTCGAGAATTGATTTTAGATTGGTCAGGCTGCGAATAATCGGCGGAACCGATGCAGCATACATAGATATAGCTTTTGACATGGTGCTCTCCTCAAAATTGAATGAGTTTGCCGTATAAGCGATTTTTCAGCTTACTCCTAGATTCAATGGGTTATTCACGTATAGTCTGATGATGCTGGCTATGTTCATTAATCACATCATTGTTGTGGTCTACCGCTTGGGCTTGGATCCATTCGCGCAGAGCCTCGATATATTGCGGATATTCGCTGCTGTAATGAATCTGAGCCCCATTTTCCAGAGTTTCATATTCAAATTTTATATCATTGGGTTGTGCACGTTTTAATTGAGCAAGGCCCGGCATATCAGTTCCATGTATACGCTCAGTTTCGGAAAAATCGCCTTTTCCAAAATCGTCGGCCATTTTGCGCAAATTATTCCTAATCAATTGAATTTGCTCTTTATCACTGGCGGATTTGACAACGACATGCTGGATACCGCCGTGAACTGTTTGCGTAAAGGTGTGCAGGGTTTTATTCATATCGTATGAGGTAGCTTGTTGGGTGCGCCGATATACTTCGCTCTTTCTCTCGGAGCTGCTTGTTTCGGCAGCAAGCGTGGCAGAAAATACTAAAAGTCCAATCAAAAAAAGGTAGTGTTTCATAGTCAATTTCCTCTTACATCATCAATGTAACCGTTGTTAATATCTGATGATGCTTAAGCCGCGATACCTTCTATCCGGCTTAAGCTCAACAACATTTGTTGGGTTTTATGCCTTGGCCTACGCGCTACGGTTCTGTCCGGTTATTCAAAAACATTATTTGTTTTAGTTTTCTGTTTTTTCGTCTCCACGCCGCCGGCAGTCTTTGAATGCCCCATCATCCCCTTGCAGTGATCCATGCAGTGATCCATTTTCATGCACTGTTGCATATCCATGCCTCCGGACATTTTTGAGTGATCCATCATCCCCTTGCATTGTTCCATTTTAATGCATTGTTTCATGTCCATACCGCAGGACATTGGCGTTTGTTGAGCGTTAGCAATAGCGCAAAAGAAGACCAATGACAATAAGACAATGATTTTATTTGTTTTTCTCATAAGTAATATCCTTTATTCAATTTTTTAACCCAGCTCGATTAGCCGCTGAGGGAAGGTTCGACTGTATCTGCAAGCACGTTTTTAAGCAAGCTTTTCGAATATATAAAACCTGGCTGAACACAGCCGACAGCGCCGTTCAAGCACCTTATATTTTTACGAATCGATAAAAAATATGCTTTGCGACTTCAGCCGTTGATATGTAGAGCAAAACGATGGCGCCAAGCAAAGCCAGTAGATGTGGCGGCAAGGGCTGAAAACCGATCAAGTGCGCAATCGGCGTATAGGGTAACGTGACAGTGACGGCGACGATTGCGAACGTTGCGGCAGCCAAGTATTTGCCGGGACGGCTGGAAAAAATCGGCTTGTCGGTACGTACGACAAACACAATCAATGCGGCCGAAACCACGGACTCCAAAAACTAGGCGATGCGGAATTGTTCGACTGGAACATTTAGCCAAAGCAACATGCCGAAAGTCATGAAATCGAACAGCGAGCTGACGAAGCCGAACGTGATCATGAATTTACGGATGAATTTAATGTCCCAGCGCCTGGGCTGCGAGACCGTTTCCGTATCGACATTGTCCGAGGCAATGGTCATTTCCGGGAAATCGGTCAACAGGATTTGCTTCGGCAATAACGGCAAGAATAACGATGCGTCCGCCATGCTGAACATATTGCCGAAATTGGAACTGGTCGCCTGTTTTCGCTTATCAAAATAACCTGCCAGATGCATGGTATGTGCAGGAATGAAAAGACGGTGAAGCACAAAAGTCCAATTGTATTTATGCGCGGCTTTCGGTTTTTCAGCCTGAAGCAAGATATTTTATCACCGGACTTTATGAAGACTTGGGCCAGTACTGCAATGTCGATGGGATATTGTTTCATCAGGACGGGGTTTTATCCGATTATGAAGATGTATCACCGGTAGCGTTAGCTTTTGGGCATGATGTCTGGGGGGCTGCCCGATCAGTTTGAAAAATTGCATTCAAGCCCCAAAATGCGTATGGCATGGGCTCAACATAAAAACGATTTGATTAATCAATTTACAGATGAGCTGGCTAATAGAGTACGAGATAATCATCCCGGTATAAGAACAGCGCGAAAGTTCTACGCCTTACCTTTGTTAAAACCGGATAGTGAAGAATGGCATGCGCAATCGTTTAAAGCTGAGTTGAGCGGCTTGCCCGCTCAAACGAAACTTATGCCCTTTGGGTATAAGTCCTTTTTAGCGCATTACAATTATGTGGTTATTGAAACCGCGCCGGTTATCGAAAAGATAAAGAAACCTGAGCAATGGCTGACGGAATTAGTCGATGCTGCAGCTCGCTACCCTGAAGGATTAAAAGAATCGGTATTTGAGCTGCAAACGGTCAATTGGCGGACAATGGAGAAAATCCCCTCGCCATTTTTTATTGAACAGCTGGAATTATTGAGAAAATTAAGAGTTCATCATATCAGTTATTATCCGGATGATGTTTATTTGGATCAGCCGCGGCTGAAGGATTTAAAAAAATATTTTTCGCTTCCTGCCTTGCCTTAAGCAACCGCCTTTAGAAGCATTAAGCATCTCTTAATAAACCGGCGGCATTATTTTTTATATTGCACCGAATTTATAAACTACACACTAAAACTAGGAGTCGAACAATGTTAAAACGTTCCATTATTATCTTCGCCCTGCTGTTTTTAACAGCACCTGCTTTTGCCGAAGATGAACCCACAATGCATCAAGTTTATTTGGCAGCAGAAGCTGGGAAATTTAATGAAGCGCAAGCTATGATGGATAAGGTGCTGAAGGCCCATCCCAACAGAGCCAAAGCGCACTTTGTGGAAGCCGAATTACTTGCAAAACAAGGCCTGTTCAGTGGCGCTGCTGTTGAATTAAGCACCGCCGAACGCTTACAACCAGGACTACCTTTTGCCAAGCCGGAAGCGGTAAAGAGTCTTAAGAGCCGTATTTCTTCCGTGTCCAATGGAGCGGCTCTGCCAAATATTGGTGTTCAGAATCAGAATCTACCGTCCAGCCTTACAGAATGGATGCCGGCGATTCTGTTGATCTTGGGCATCGGTTTAATCGTGATGCTGATCGGATTCATCAGCCGGCGAAATTCTAACGTCATCCCCGCCAATAACTATGGAGGTAATGGCCTTGGATCGAACATGCCGCCTGTCGGTGCGAACGGTACAGTCATGGGGCAACCGGCTACAGGCGGAATGGGTTCGGGTATTATCGGAAACCTGGCGTCCGGGGCGGCTTTAGGCGCCGGTGTAGTGGCAGGTGAAGCACTGATGCATCACTTTATCGATGGCGATAAGCATGAGGTTAGCCACGAACCGCCGCGTCACGATACTTCGCCATGGAGCACCGCCTCTACATCCAATAATATCAGCGAAAATGACGACATGGGTGGAACAGACTTCGGTATTGCCGATGCATCCTCCTGGGATGATGACGGCGCTAGCGATGATGGCGATGATACCTGGACTTAATGTTGGGGTCTAAAAAGCTTATTTTCCAGTTCTGTAATATCAGGGATTAATTATAGATCATTGTAGGTCAAGCTGGTTATTCCAACAGTTTGACCTGCTCACCATACGATTAATGGTAATGAGTCAAATATGTGATTTGCTTATATCATATCGGATATGACCTGTTATCAAGAAATCACCAGCCCGGATTGTAAGGCTAAAACGTTCATGTTGACTTACCGCTACAAGGCATATAGACCCGGTATCAAAGAGCAAGTTGTCGAGATCGCTATCAATGGCAGCGGTATCCGTGATACCGCACGGGTTCTCAAGATCAACAAAAACACAGTGATTAGCACGTTAAAAAAAGTCGAGCAGTCTCGTCCAAGTCAATCCCAACTTCCGGACCTTGAATTCGGCAGCAAATTTGACGGTGAGATTGGAATTGGCTTGCGAGGAAGCTGAAATGGATGAGCAATGGTCCTTTGTCGGCAACAAGTCCAATCAACGTTGGCTCTGGTATGCTGTCGATCATGCCAAATTACAGGTTTAACCCATTACCGATTTTTTATAATCTATTGATTTTGTAGTGAATAAAAAGTCAAATGCGTTTGACCTGTGTATTGGTCAGCATCGCTTGCGGAATAGTTTATTCAGGTTCACTTTAAAAAATTGCCTGCAAGAAAAGCTGTATTTGGGTTCAAACATGACCCCGCCATGACCTGCAAAAATAATAGACATAAAAAAAGCCCTACATTTTCATGTAAGGCTTTATTTTATTTGGCTCCCCCGGACGGGCTCGAACCGCCGACCTAATGATTAACAGTCAT
>CAZJOY010000110.1:0-13177 GCA_964547705.1 uncultured Methylobacter sp.
GTTTCCGGCGATCAAAGTGCCGGAAACGCCCGTTCTTGCTATCGCTCGAACCGGTTTATTCCGGCCTACGTCGAGATGTGTATAACAACGAGCCCTCCTGCGTGGGAACGATAAGTCATTAATTTTTCGTGTCTTTCGTGCTTTTCGTGGACATTGCGTATAACTAACTCAATATTAATTTTGTGGACACTCTTATGACCCGTTTCAATTTAGCCTTGCGCTTGTTATGGCGCGACAGCCGTTCCGGCGAGTTGACCATACTGATACTGGCCTTGATTATTGCAGTTACCAGTTCGACTGCCATATCGCTGTTTGCCGATCGTTTGCAACGCACGATGGCGACTCAGGCGGCGGAATTTATGGCGGCTGATTTGGTGATCTCAAGCCCGACCTCGATTCCTAATGAATGGCTATCCAAAGCCGCACAGCTGAATCTTGCTCAAGCGCAGGCGGTTGAATTTTCCAGCGTGTTGATTGAGCATGATGAGTTATTACTGGCGGGCGTTAAAGCGGTCAGTTCCGCTTATCCGTTGCGTGGTTTTTTAAAAACCGATGCGTCTCCAACGGAAATTGTTCGGCATTCCGGCCCAACGTCTGGAACAGCATGGGTTGACAAGCGCGTTTTGTCGGCGCTTAAACTTAATCTCGGCGATGCGCTGCATGTCGGGGAAAAACAGCTCGCCATCAGCAATATCATTACTTACGAACCTGACAAACGCGGCGATTTTTACAGTTTCTCCCCACGCGTAATGATTAATGCGGACGATTTGCAGGCGACCGAGGTAGTGCAGCCGGGCAGTCGCGTACATTATTTTTTTCAATTCAGCGGCGACAGCAAAGCGCTAACCGAATTCAACCATTGGATTAAACCACAACTGAATCCGTCCCAACGCATCAGGGATATACATGATGACCGCCCGGAGCTGGGCTCGGCGTTGGAACGCGCGGAACGTTATCTGGGTTTATCCAGCATTATCGTCATTTTAATTGCCGGCGTAGCGATTGCGATGGCGACGCGGCGTTACACCGAACGGCACTTTAACGCCACCGCGATATTGCGCTGCCTCGGCTGCAAACAGAGCGAAATACTCTGGCTTTACGGCAGTCAGTTTTTGGTGTTGGGTTTATTGGCAAGTACGATAGGTTCGCTGCTGGGTTGGTTTGCGCAGGAAGCATTGTTCCGTTTATTAAGAACGCTATTGCCTCAACAGGTTGCCGCTCCCAGTGTGCTGGCGGTGTTTTTCGGCTTCATCATCGGAATGGCTACTTTGTCGGGGTTTGCGCTGCCGCCGTTATTGCGTCTTAAAAAAGTTTCGCCGCTTAGGGTATTGCGCCGCGAACTTGAACCTTTGCCGAGCAGTGCATGGCTGATTTACGGTTTGGCAGTCGGCATTATCGGCGTACTGATCTGGCGCTATACCGATGATCTTAAAATGACAGCAATTATTATCGGTGTCGGCTTGGCGTCTTTGCTGGTGCTCGGATTACTGGTTTATATATCGTTGAGGTATAGCCGGAGATTGTTGCCGCATCTTGGCCTGACCTGGCGCTTCGGTTTACAGGGCTTGCTAAAAAACAGCCGGGGCAGCGTCGGCCAAATACTGGCTTTTAGCATTACGTTGGTAGCGATGGTGCTCAGTTTTACCGTGCGTACCGATTTAATCAACGATTGGCACAAACAGCTGCCCGCTAATGCGCCTAATTATTTTGCACTGAATATTTTTCCCGATCAGCAACAAAACTTTCAGCAAGACCTGCAACAGCAGCACATCGACGGCAGTCAATTTTATCCGGTAGTCAGGGGGCGGCTGGTTACGATCAATAATACGCCGGTGCAGCAAATCGTCAGTAAGGATTCTCAAGGCGAGAACGCCACGCATCGAGAGCTCAGCCTGACGTGGTCGAAAGAGTTGCCGATGGATAATAAAATCACTGCCGGAAGCTGGTGGCAAGATGCTCAAACCGGGCAGGTTTCTATTGAACAAAAATTGGCTAAAAGCCTGAAAATCAAGTTGGGCGATTTATTAGCCTTTACCGTCGGTAGTCAGCAGTTTACAGCTACCGTGACCAGTATCCGCGAACTCCAGTGGGATACGATGAGGCCGAATTTTTACATGATCTTTTCGCCCGGTACGCTTGACGCTTTTCCTAGCACTTTCATCACCAGCTTTTATTTGCCGGAGAACCGGAAGGATTTTTTAAACGCATTGGTAAAGCAATACCCCAGCACGACTCTTCTGGAAGTCGATTTAATTCTGCGCCAACTTCAAACCATACTGAGCCAGTTGACTGAAGCGATCAATTATCTGTTGTATTTCGCGTTAATGGCCGGTTTTACAGTGCTATTCGCCGCCGTTCATTCAACGTTGGATAGCCGTATTCATGAGGGCGCATTGATGCGAACGCTGGGCGCGAATCGTGCCTTTTTAAGAAATACTCACATTATTGAATTTAGCCTGCTCGGTTTGATTGCCGGTCTGCTAGCGGTCGTGATCTCGGAAGCGATAATCTATGCTTTGTACACCTACGTCATGCATATGGAATATAAGGCTAATTTTTACTTATGGGTTTGCGTGCCGCTAACCGGTGCTTTATTCGTGGGTTTGGCAGGCTGTTGGGGGGTAAGAAACGTAGTGAATAAATCCCCTCTCCAGGTTTTAAGAGAGCTATAATTTTAGGACCTTACGGACTGTTAATACTTCCTATTGATTGTCGGTATTGAACGCGATATTTTAAAATTTTTTTAAAATTACAATTGCTTAGAGTGCTATAGCGTTCATATTTTATTCATGAAAATGACGTATTCTGTAAGGAAACAATTTTTACTAGAGGTAATCAATATGAAAAAATTAACAAGCAGCATCGTTTTTATAGGCAGCACATTAATCGCAGGTTGCTACAGCCAGGGCGGATGGACGCCAACCGTTGATGCCTATAACGATCCCAATGCCTATCGAATCAATCAGGATATGGCTGACTGTAAAAATCTGGCGAGTCATGCCTCCGGCGGTACCGCAAAAGAAGCCGCTATCGGTGCGGGCGTAGGCGGTTTAATCGGTGCGGCCGGCGGTGCGGCAATAGGTGCAATCACCGGTAGCCCTGGAACAGGCGCGGCTATAGGCGCGGCAGCAGGCGGTATCGGCGGCGGTGCTAAACAAGGTTTTGAAGGGGAATCCGGATATAAAAGAGCCTATTCCAACTGTATGAGAAACCGCGGACATCGTGTTGTTAACTAATAAGGTTAACGTCTAAAACTTTAGCGTGGCTACACAGGGATGTGTAGGCCGGCACAGTTTCTATATCAATTTATGAGTCATTGGTCTTCAGCATCGGATACCGTCAACTTTTAGCAAACCGCAACAGAAAATCCGCCAAATAATCTTCACTATCCCGGCTATAAACATTCTGGGATTCATAGATGGTCAGTAATTTCGACGTAAATTCTCTTTCCAGACGGCTGAAAGTTAGCGCGGAAACTTTAGCTTCATTATGTGCATAGCCGCGAAAATCGGTTCGATTTATCAAATAAAAACCCGCCGCTAAAGCCTGAGTACAAAACTTTGTTGCGGCATGCGCGGGAATCAGCAGGTAAAACAAACCCGGCGGAGATAATAATTGTCCGGCAATGTCGATCAAATCGGCAAAGGGCAGGTGGTCGGTATGCCGAGCGGTATTTCTAAGAATATCGGCGGTCTTGTTGTGATTCTCAAAAAACGGAGGATTACTAATGATGAGGTCGTATTGCTGGTCAGCCGTTAAGGCGAAGCTTTGAATGTCCTGATGCACCGCTTCAAGCCGTTCCGCCCAGGGGCTGTTGTTGAAATTAATACCGGCTTCTCTAAACGCTTCCTGCGTCAATTCAACTGCGGTCACTTTCGCCGCGCCCATCTGGGCTGTCATTAGCGCAAGCACTCCGGTTCCGGTGCCGATGTCCAGCACGAGGTCGCCCGTATTGACCGGAGCCATCGCACCGAACAAAACGGCATCGGTGCAAATTTTCATGCCGGAGTGTTTCTGCAAGACTGAAAACTGTTGGAAGTGGAAGATTGACACTAAACGATCCTGATAGCTTGCCTGGAGAGGCGGCTCTTATACCCAAAGGGCATAAGTTTCGTTTGAGCAGACAAGCTGCTCAACTCAGCTTTAAAACTCTTCCCATTCGTCATCGGAAACAGTCGCCAGTTGGGGTTTCGGTTTTACAACGACGGGCTTTGCAGACAAGGCAACCTCTTTTTTCAAGCGCATGATCGCAACGCCGACAGCGCTCGATTTTTCAGTGAAAGCGGAACCGGGACTGAGCATCGTATTGACTTCATGCTGTCTATCTTGGTTGATAGCCTGTGCGACTTTACCTGCTTCAATGTGGAATGCGGCATGTTGCGACATACAGTCGGAAAAACTGCCCAGATGGCCAAGACGGGATTTGGTGCTGCCGTGCAGCCATTTACCAAAATCGCAGCAGTTATCTTTTGAAATGGTTGCGGCATCCAGCTGGTCGCGATGAGCAAGGGCTGTACGGAATTTTACTTTCCATTCCGCATGCTTGCGCAACGCGTTATCAAGCTCGAGGGTTATGTCTTCAATGTTATCTATCACTTTAGTTTCAGCAACAGCAGTGCTGTGCTTGTTGGTAGCGGACGCTATTTTGACCGGCAGCACTTTTTGCCTGATCGCGTTAAAGCCGGAACTAAGCGAGTCGTTATCATCCGTTTTAAAAACAGCGACTGTTGTCGACAGATTTTGTGTCTGCTCTTCCATTGATTCCGCTGCGGCAGCGGCCTGTTCTACCAGCGCAGCATTTTGTTGCGTCACATCATCCATTTGGGCGATAGCCTGATTAACCTGTGCGATGCCGGAACTTTGCTCGACAGAAGCGGCGGAAATCTCCGACATAATCATCGTAACCCGCTGAACGGAATTGACGATTTCCTTGATTGTGCGCCCCGCCTGATTAACGAGGCGACTGCCGTCTTCGACTTTTTCCACCGAATCGGCGATCAAGCCTCTGATTTCTCCGGCAGCTGATGAGGCGCGCTGGGCAAGATTGCGCACTTCACTGGCGACAACAGCAAATCCACGGCCTTGTTCGCCGGCACGAGCGGCTTCAACTGCGGCGTTAAGGGCTAAAATATTGGTCTGGAAAGCAATGCTGTCTATGACCGAGATGATGTCGGCAATTTTATTCGAGGATTCATTAATCGATTCCATAGTGTTAACTACTTTGCCGACTACGGTAACGCCTTCGTCCGCTATTTCAGACGCGTTTTTGGCTAGCCGGTTAGCTTGTTTGGCATTCTCGGTATTCGCCTGCACAGTCGATGTCAGTTCCTCCATGCTGGCAGCGGTTTCTTCGAGGCTGGCGGCTTGTTGTTCGGTGCGATGCGATAAATCGTTATTGCCCGAGGCAATTTCTTTCGCGGCAGTATTAATGGCCTCAGTCGCTTCCTTAATTTCACTAACCAGGTTTTTAATGTGCTGTCCGGTTGCGTTGATGCCCGTGATGACTTCGCCGAAAGTGCCTGGGTAGTTCTTATCGATACTCTGGGTCATATCGCCTTGCGCCATCGCATCGGTGACCCTTCGTATGTCTTCGAAGCCGGTATCGCAAGTTTCTATCAGTGTATTGAAATTGGTTAATATGTCTTTGAACATGAATTCGAATTTGGAGACGTTTGCACGTTTGGAAAAATCGCCTCCGGCGCCGGCCGTGGCCAGGGCATTGATTTCACTGCTGACCTCAAACAAAGTCTTTTTAACATTATCGATAGCTTCGGTAATTTTAGCTTTATCGCCGGGCAATCGCTCCATATCGAGACTGAAATCGCCTTTGGCATATTGAGAGATAACCTTGACGATCTGCGTTTTTACATCGATATGGGATTTAACCAGTGCATTGATGTCACGCGCCAATTTGCCGTAAGTGCCGTGAAACTGTGTTGCATCTATTTCTTCCCCGATCCAGCCTTCCGCATGTTTTTGCGACATAACGTTCTGCGCAGCGACGAAAGCATTGATCGATGTCTGTATGGTTTTAATTGCATACAGTAAGCTACTGTTATCGCCTGGGTCCAAATTAATATCCCGGTTAAAATTACCCTTGGCTATTTCTTTGGCAATGGCTTTTGCGTAGTACGGATCAATGCCTAATTGTTTGTAGAGATAATTCGCTAAATAAAAAGCGATGCCCAGGCTTAGCGTGACCAGTAGAACAGATACCACAAGCAAAAGCTGGGACGCATGCTTCGATACTTCATTCAGCCCGGCGATTGTTTGCAATTCATTATTGACAGCATGGTTCTTGAATTCTTTCATCAGCCCGGCTAAATGGAGCGATGCAGTATCGAAATCTTCCATGATTATGTTGCCGGCCGAAATGCCCTGATCGATATAGGCAGCCGCCATGCGTTTGCCTTGGTTATAAAACTGGTCAAAAGCCAGATCGATTTTAGCCAGTTCTTCTTTTTGCGAAGAGGTAACGGCGCCGGAAGAGAAAATCTGCTCTTTTCGCGATTTAAAATCAGCAGCGGCGGCTTCAGCATCCTTATAGCCTTCAGGGTTATGGGTGGCGGAGACGTCCGTTAAAAACTGCTGGACTTGTATTACATCAACCATCATGTCTTCAGCGGCCAGGGCGAGCGGCATAACCGTGGTGTTTAATTCAGCCGTGTTGTGTTGGACTTTTGAAAACTGGGCCAAACTCACATAAATAATAACAGCCATCATAATAATGAGGCTGCAAAATCCCAGCAGGATACGGTTTTTGAAGCTGATAAAAATATTTTTAAACATTTGGCAGATAAGCTTTTATTGTTATTTTTGTGGAAGATCGCAGCCGCTTTAATGGTATCGGGTATATATTTTTTATCAGGTAAGGCAATTGAAGCCTTCAATAATGAATCAATACGGTCTGTCGAAGAACGAAATGGCGTTTCCAGGGTTTGTAAGATTTTCCTTACAATTAAATCATACGCAATGAATGGTTTCTATGCAATGACAGACAAGACCAACAATATCAGCGGGTAACTGGATTTAAAACCCTGGATCGGCCCTGCCGGTCAAGAGCCGGGCATCAGGATTTTTAAAGTATCCATAAGCAAATGATTGCAATAAGCTTCTGTATGTTTTGACTTGAAATGATAAGAATATATTCAGCAGCGAAATAAATAAACAAAGACAACTACCCGGTTATTTTTTGCTAAATCGTATGATTAATATCAGCCGTCATTGCGGTTAGTTTCGCGAACAGAAACACTGCAAAGTGGGTATGGGCCAGAATAGGCCTGCTTTCAAAGCATATCCCATGCGCCTAACCGGAATCCGGTTAGGATTTGGTTAAAAATAACTTCCCGAAATCGCTATTTTCGGCCGTCAAGCCGTTCGTGCAGAGCCCTTCGATAAACTCAGGAGAGCCCTGTCGAAGCATGAGCGGCTTGACGCGGTAGGCCCGAAATTTTTCCGCCCACCTCATTCGACAAGCTCATGACAGGCTTCGACAAGGCCTTTAGCCCTGAGCGTAGTTGAAGGGTCAGGGCGAACGGAAAAATTTCACCGATCCATATCCTTAAATACACGGGACATTTGCGATGAAAGCTGCCCGATGCGTGTTATTGGTTGTTAGAGCTTGGGGCTTGTTCAGTTTCCTTTTCGATTATTTTCTTGTGCCATAAGCCATTGCTTGAAAAGCACTCCCAGCCCCATTTCAGCCAGTTCAGCAACGAAACCGCCAGCCACAGCGACCAGGCCAGCATCAATAATCGATAGACGATCAACGGCACTGAAATTAGCGTCCCTGTCGGCAACATCGCCGCCGTGCTTCTGTCCTGGTACCAGTTTAAGTTGTACGCTGAGGATTGGTTGCCGATGATCTGCATGTCGGGTGAACCCAATAAGCCTTGCTCAACCGCCAGGAACAGCATGCCCAGCGATACTAAAGTTAATATACCGATGATCACTTGCAGCGCATTAAAATAGCGCAACCCGGAAGCCTGTTGCGTCTTGCGCCAACCTAACAACACTAGCCATGCAATGATAATGCCCGCCGATTCGAGCGGAATTTGGCTAAGCCCGACCAACAATAAAAACCATTGCCGGGTTTTTAAAGGCGTTAGCGGGATTTTGCTCAAACCCGGTGATAACAGCAGAATAACGATTAGCACGCCCCAAAATAAAACCGCGGGTCCCAGTTTCGGCCCCATCGCAAACAATACCCAGCGATCTTGGCCCAAGTTGATATTCAGGCTGGTGTTGACACTGTCCAGACCCAAGCCAACCTGGGGCGTAGCCATCACGGTTGTTATGCCGGACGGTTCGCGCCAGTTGATCGATACCTGCTGTTTGCCTGGATTGATCGGTAAGGTCAGCTTTCTACCTTCTTGCCTGATCGGCTGGACCTGTCCGTCAATCGCGACGCTTTGCAATACGGCTTGTTCGGGCAGGGTTAGCGTGTGTTGCGTACCTTGAGAGCTTCTCAGGCTGATGTTCAGATCGGCTTCTTGGCTGCGTTGCCCCGGTTTGATGCTTAGACGGCTGTTATCGATCGTTAAGGTCTGTCCTTCCACGGCTGCGGGCCGGGTTATCTGCAAAGTGATTGTTTCGCCCGGCCAGGGGTGCCATTCCGGCAGCCATTCTCCGTCGTTGTTCAAATGTATCATCGCAATGCCGGATATCTCAAGATGCCAGATAGGACTGACATCGGCCTTTAGCACTTCGATCCACTGCGCGGTTTCGGCCGCGGCAAAATCGATTTTTTCCGATTTTTCCAGCGTGGACTGCCATTGCAGTTCGGATTGCTGGGCCGGCATATTAACCTCGACGTTACCTTCTTGAACGCGAATACCGGCCGTAGTGACCGATTCGCCCGGTAATAAAGGCACGGACAAAAACACGGCTGAATCCGCCGGCGACACGCGGATAATCCGCGTGATAACCCGCCAGTCCAAGCCCAGTTGCAGCGTGCGTTCAATCCTGACAAACGGCGGCAAGGCTCCCGGTTCCAGTACGGGCTTATCTTGCTGCGTTTCGGTCCGGGTTATGCGGCTGAATTGCAATTGATCGTCAACCTGACTGTTTTCCTGCATACCGGCGACTTGCCAACCGCTATTTTGAATGCTGACCCCATTCGGTTTTAACGGCAAGGGCAGGGTGAATTTATTCAATAACGGCACGACCCCGCCCAGCACGACCTGATGCTCGCCTTCGTCCAGGTTAAGCCACAAGCTGTTGTTGTCGCGATAAAGCCCTGATGCTGTTTTTCCGTCAACGAAGACATGATTAGGAAACCACTGTTCATATTCGGCAGGTAAGGGAATAGCCACCGATTGCTGGACATGAACCTGTAGCGCGATTGCCAATTCCGTATCGCTAATCGTTATTTTCATCTGCGGTATTTGCGCGCAAATCGGCAAACAATCCGGCGGCACCGGCTTTTCCAGCAGCTTGTTGCGCAGTTCGTCCAATACGGCTTTATCCGGAATGTCGGCGTAGGCTTTTTGCGAAGGCATGGAGAGCATCGGCAACAGCAAAAACCATAACAGCAACGGTGCCGTAGAGCGAATGCGTTTAAATTCGAATTTTTCCGCAATGCCGAACATCAACAGGGCCAGCACCGCGATTAAAATTACCCGGATGAAATTGAGCAGCATTGTCAGCGTTGGCGTTAAATACCATAAGTGCAGCTGTTGCTGGGCATCAACCGGGCCGTTCCAAGACAGCAATACTTTCTTCCATTGCCATTGCGGCAAACCGGGACCGGTCTGTACCTTGGCTTTAGGGTCAATACGGTCAAAATCGACTGCCGAGTCCGAAAAACTATCAAACGATGAGGCGGGCGGCATCGATCTTTTTAATGCCTTCTCTCTGGTTTCGTTGAACGCTTGAGGCGCGGGCGCAACCATTTCCGCAACCTGCCCGGCCATGTCGCCGTATTGCGTCTCCTGCATAGCGAACGTTTGCCAAGGTCTCTCCAGTTGTGGATAAAGTCCGGTGCGTATTTGATTCAGCATAAAGGGCAAGGCGATCATAATTAACGCCAGCCAGAAAGCATTGCGATACATGCTCATGAATTTCAAAAATTTGCCCGGCGGCAACAGCTTTATCAATGCGGTTGCGGCCAGAATATTCAGCCAGACGAAATGGGGCGAGTCGGGTTCATGCCAGATCAGGACCAACGTGATCAAAGCAAGAAAGCCCCAATACGGATTCCACAGCCGGCCTGTCGCCAGTGCGGCGATCAGGACCAGGAACAAGTCCAGTAAAGTCCAGCGGGAAATCCAGCTGTCAGGCACATTGTCGACGCCGCCGGCTGCCAGCAAGCGCCAGCCCGGAGGCAGGTTCAGTTCGGCGCTGACGTTGTGAAAATCCTGTTCCCACCCTACCGTGCTGATCAGGCCTGCTGCACCGACGGCGCGGCTGTCGGCATTCAGGGCTATCGTGCCGTTTCTGACTTCAACGCCTTGCTTGCCGGATTTATCCTGGGTAATAAACTGGTTGTTGCCGTCTAAAGTGACTTTGCCGAGCTGTGTTTGCGGCAGCGTATTGAGGCGCCAGCCGCGCGTCATTTTGCCGGTAATCGTGTCATTGACGGTATAGCCTTGGCCGTCGAAATCCAGCCATAGTTTTCTGCTTAGATTGAGCTGGTTCGGTTCGGGTTCCGGGTCGCCCCGGCGTATGACTTTAAATTCCATGGCCTGGCCTTGACTGATTTTATAAGCCGGAAAGTTTTTCCAGTCGTCAGGCAAATTGGTCAGATTGGGATCGACGGCGCTCAGCTGTTCGATTTCAACGACGCGCAGTTGCGGCCGTGCATCAAACACCCAGATTTCCGATTCCGGCCATTGGCTATTTTGCTCATTTCCGGATTCTTGCCGGGGTGCGGGTAGGGTATTCAGCTCTTTAGTGTTTCTTGTTAATAGGTCGATTTGCCAGCGGCCTGGCCGTAGCTGCACCAATAGCTGCCCGTCGGGTTCCAGCCGCGCCGGCAATGGACTTTGCAAGCTCAGCGGGATAAAACCGTCCAAAATCGGCCGTGGCAATTTGACCTCGCGCTGTTCGCCGGAGACGTCCAGCACCAGCCGGGTTAGAACTTGCACGGGCACTTCATCGCTGATTTTTCGAAATACCTGAATATCCAGGTTATTCTGGATGTTTTCCGGTTTTTTTAAGCCGGTCTCGCTTTCATTTAACCACAGCTGTCCGTCTTTAATGGCCGGCGCCGGTACTGTCCTTCCGTTAATACGCAGCTCAATCAGGCCTATATCATCGGGTATTTTTAAGTTGTCGGGGATGGCGCTCCACAAGAACCCGCCTTTGATTTGGTGTTGTTGGTCGGCGGCCAGTTTAAGCGAAGGGCTGCCGTCTTTATTCATGACCAATGCTGTTTTGCCGTCAACTGTTACGTTAAGCGGCCAGTGCTGTTGATCGCCCGGCAAGACGATCCAACTGTCTTGGTATGTCAGCCAGGTCATCGAAAAGACGCCTTTGTCGGGCATTAAGTCCAGCTGTGTTTGCGTAGGCCAGCTACAGCGTTTTTCTTCATAGCTGTTGTAGATAAAAGGACAGGCGGGCTCCGGAGTATTATCCTGCAATACCCAGGCTATCCAAGGCTTCAGCGGTTCCGGTACTTGTTCGGGCGTTAACGGTTTGGCCTGGGCGGCCGATGCAAACAATACTACGCTTATAAATAGCCAGACTATACGGCTCATGGTGTGCTCCTGATAAAAACCGCTTGATGTGTTGGGCCACGTGAATGTCCCGTACCGGTTGCCTGATCCGATTCTGCTAGGCACTATCGTTAATCCCTGATTGAGCTAGGGGTAACGTACTTAAATATAGTAGAACTGATACCGGGATGCCTAGCTAAAAGTTGCAGGTAACAGATCGGCTTGATTATTTTCCGGCGCGGATCTATCGCAGCAAAACAGACTGGGGCACAGGGCACGCGCTCGATGTTGCAAGATCATCCGCTGCTGCCCAGAGGCTTGTTTCTTATGGGCAGGCGACGCCATTACAGACTTATTGATGGGATGATGTGGCGGGGGGGCATGCTTTCAGCCATGATTGCAAAGAATACGCACAGCGAGCCCCACATTTGACTATGAATTCTTTGCCTGTAACGGATAGCGTTCCGGATGCCTGATGATTTCCAGGCTTAAATCCACATCAATGTCAGGCCAATAAAAGTGCTCAGGCGATTGTTCTTCAACATTAATGACGGACTTAATTTGTTGGTTTTTAAACCAAGGAAAATCGTCGTAGGATATGAACAATTCCTCGTCATGAGTTAACAACCAAACGCCGTGACTTGAAATATGCGTAATTTCAACCGGGGAAGTGCTGTTGCGATGCGCTAATGAGCTCATTGTAATGTCTTTCCAGAAGCAGGCGGTGCCGTGGACTGTGTATCCGCAGATGGAGTGCAGGCTTCGCCTGCTTTGCAAGCGGAGCTTGCACTCCAAAATTTCTGAAGATTACTTAGCGCTCGAGGAAATTCCTCAACATATCATGCCCATGCTCGGTCAATATCGACTCGGGGTGGAATTGCACGCCTTCGATGTCCAGTTCCTTGTGCCTGACGCCCATGATTTCATCGAGCTTGCCGGCTTCGTCCTGGGTCCAGGCGGTGATTTCCAGGCAATCGGGTATTGTTTGCTGTTCGATGACTAGCGAGTGGTAGCGGGTCGCGGTGAACGGATTGCTCAGTCCTTTGAATACGCCTTGATGCTGATGATAAACCTGCGACGTTTTGCCGTGCATGATGCTTTTGGCGTGAATGATGTTGCCGCCGAACGCATAGCCGATGCTTTGATGGCCCAGGCAGACACCCAGGATCGGGGTTTTACCGGCGAATTTCAAAATCGCTTCGACCGAGATCCCGGCTTCTTTCGGCGTGCATGGGCCGGGCGAAATCACCAATTTATCCGGTGCCAGTTTTTCGATGTCTGCGACGGTGACTTGATCGTTTCGCCCGACTTGCGGACCTCGTCGAGATTCCCGGCTCGCTTTTCGATCTCCAGCACTGCCCGGTCGATCGCGCCGAAGTCGGCCACCGCGGCGGCGGTGCTCCGCTGAGCGCGGAAGCAGAGCGCGCGGGCGGCGATGATGCCGGCCTTCAGAAATACGTCGCTGGCCCCGTCCTCGGCATCCCAAATGACGACAAAGTCGTTGCCATATCGCTGGAACG